>JACDFX010000535.1 GCA_013815575.1 Rubrobacter sp. | reverse complement strand
GCGGACATCGCCGCCCTGCTCGCGGACCTTGGCGGCACGGGCATCCGGTTCAAGGATCTCCAGACAAAACAGAGCTCGCTCGAAGAGATCTTCGTCAGCCTGGTGAAAGAGGGGAAATGAACTTTCACGCGATACGCGCGATCTACAAGTTCGAGATGGCCCGCACCTGGCGCACGGTGCTCCAGAGCATCGTCTCCCCCGTAATCTCGACGACCCTGTACTTCGTCGTCTTCGGGGCGGCGATAGGCTCGCGCATCTCCGACATCGACGGGGTCAGCTACGGGGCCTTTATCGTGCCCGGGCTCATCATGCTCTCGCTCCTGACGCAGAGCATCACAAACGCCTCGTTCGGGATCTTCTTTCCGAAGTTCACCGGCACGATCTACGAGATTTTGTCGGCCCCCGTATCCTACGTCGAGATAGTCATCAGCTACGTCGGGGCTGCGGCCACGAAGTCTGTGATACTCGGCCTGATCATACTCGCCACCTCGGCCCTCTTCGTGCCGCTTGAGATCATGCACCCGCTGTGGATGTTCGTGTTCTTGATCCTCACGGCCTTCACTTTCAGCCTCTTCGGCTTCGTGCTCGGCATCTGGGCCGACGGTTTCGAGAAGCTCCAACTCGTGCCGTTCCTTATCGTCACGCCCCTGATCTTCCTCGGCGGCAGCTTCTACTCTATCGACATGCTGCCCCCGTTCTGGCAGACGGCCACCCTCTTCAACCCCGTCGTCTACCTCATAAGCGCCTTCCGTTGGAGCTTCTACGGGATCGCCGACGTGAGCATCGGCCTGAGCGTCGCCATGACGGTCCTCTTCCTGACCCTGTGCCTGACGGCGGTCTGGTGGATCTTCAAAACGGGCTACCGCCTGAAGACGTAGCGCTTCGACCGAAAGGTTGGCTTGCCGGTCTGCCCTCGTGCAGACTCCCCGTGTCTTTTTCTCCGCGTGTGCGATCATCCAGGGGATGGTACGGAAGATTTGGTTATTCCAAGCCTCACTCAGACTACGAAAACAGGCAAGGTTCGATTAGGGAAAGGTCGGTTGGCGCGTGGACGTGATGAGGGGTCTTGGGGAACATGGCGAGAGCACGCCGCTCGCGGGCGTGGACAACCTTATGCTGCACTTCACGCCCTACTCGGAGGACTGGTCCAAGCTGCCCGTCATCGTCTCCGGCGAGGGCTGCTACGTCACCGACGATCGGGGGCGCAGTTACCTGGATGGTCTCGCGGGCCTCTTCACGACGCAAGTAGGAAACGGGAGAACGGAGCTCGCCGAGGTCGCAGCGAAGCAGATGAAGGAGCTCGGCTTCTTCCCCAACTGGAGCTTCCAGCACCCCAGAAGCCTCGAACTCGCGGCCAAGATAGCCGAGATAGCGCCAGGGGATCTGAACAGCACCTTCTTCGTCTCCTCGGGCTCGGAGGCGGTCGAGACGGTCATAAAGCTTGCGAGGCAGTACCACAAGGCCAACGGGGAGCCTGGCCGCTACAAGATCATCTCGCGAAAGGTTGCCTACCACGGTACCACGATGGGCGCCCTCTCCGCGACCGGCCTTCCAGACTACAAGGCCCCGTTCGAGCCCCTCTTGCAGGGCTTCGATCACGTAAAGAACACCCAACAGGACCCGGAGGGCGCCGCCGACGCCATAGAGGAAGCCATCGAGTTCGGGCCGCCGGAGGCGGTCGCCGCCGTCATCCTGGAACCGGTGCAGAACGGCGGAGGGTGCCTGGTTCCGCCGCCGGACTACTGGAAACGGGTGCGCGAGATCTGCGACCGCCACGGCGTCCTCCTCGTCTCAGACGCCGTCATCTGCGCTTTCGGACGCCTCGGCGAGTGGTTCGGCATCGAGCGCTTCGGCGTCGTCCCTGACATGACGAGCTTTGCCAAGGGCGTCACATCAGGCTACCTGCCGATGGGCGGCGTCGTCGTCAACGACAAGATAGCCTCCACGCTAAAGGGCAAAGAGTCGATGTTCATGCACGGCTCGACCTTCGGGGGGCACCCGGTCTCCTCTGCGGTGGCGTTGGAGAACATCAAGATCATGGAGCGCGAGAACCTGCTGCAGAACGTGCGCGACCTCGAAGGGCACTTCGGGGACGAGCTCAGGCGCATGGCGTCTGACCATCCGGTGGTCAAGGAGGTCAGGGGGATGGGCTTCTTCTGGGGGGTTGAGATCAGGG
>JACDFX010000534.1 GCA_013815575.1 Rubrobacter sp. | reverse complement strand
CACCCGGGACCACCTCGAAGGGGATGCCGGCCTCGATGAGCTCCAGGGCCTCCTCGCCGCCGCGCCCAAAGATGTATGGGTCGCCGCCCTTCAGGCGGACCGCCGTCTTTCCTGCGCGGCCAAGCTCGACGAGGACGCGGTTGATCTCATCCTGCTTCATCGCCTGGTCGTCACCGGGCTTCTTGCCGACGTAGATCAGCTCCGCGTCGGGCCTCGCGTATGAGAGCAACGCCTCCGGGGCGAGACGGTCGTAGACCACGGCGTCCGCCCGCTCCATGCAACGGACCCCTTTCACGGTGAAGAGGCCGGGGTCTCCCGGGCCTGACCCTACGAGGTAGATCACGAACTCCTCACCTCCCGGATCTCCCCGAGCACGATCTCCGCGCCCTGCTCCAGCAGATCCCGCGCCAGACGCCCCCCAACGTCCTCGGGCTCCCGCCCGTCAGCCTCGCCCTCGTACACCAAAGCCCCGTCGGGCGAGGCCACGAGCCCCCTGAGCCAGATACTGCCCTCCCGGTCCAGGGCCAGGGCGCCGACGGGCACCCGGCACCCTCCCTCCAGCGTTCGTAACATCGCGCGCTCCGTAAGGGCCGCCCTCTCACTCACTTCGTGGTTGAGAGCCCCACGGATAAACCCTTGGAGAGGATGGTCTTTGAGGGTCGCGACGGCCAGAAAACCCTGGCCCACGGCCGGGAGCATCACGTTAGGCGAGAGTACGGAGTGCGGGATCTGCGAGGTCAGGCCGAGGCGTTCGAGGCCGGCCCGGGCGAGGACTATCGCGTCAGCGTCGCCGTCGCGCATCTTGCGCACCCTGGTCTCGACGTTGCCCCGGATCTCGACGATGTTCAGATCCGGGCGCCGGTGCAAGAGCTGCGCCCGGCGCCTGAGGCTGCCCGTCGCCACGGTCGCCCCGCCCGGCAGTCCGTCCACGTCCCAGCCCGCCCCGGAGACGAGGGCATCGGACGGGTCGTGGCGCTCGGAGATCGCTGTCAGGACTATGCCTTCGGGCAGTTCCGTCGGCACGTCCTTGAGGGAGTGGACGGCGAGGTCTATCTCGCCCGCGAGCAGGGCCTCGTCGAGCTGGCGGGTAAAGACGTCCCTCCGGTCTATGACCGAGAGCGGCGTCTCCGGGCGGTGGTCGCTGGTCGTGCGGACTACGCGGATCTCGACCCGGAGGCCCCGCGCGCGCAGTTTCTCGGCGCAGGTCTCCGATTGGGTGAGGGCGAGCCTGGAGCCGCGGGTGCCGAGGACGAGGGTGCCGAAGGGGTTCACGGGGTGGTCTTGGGGCCGGAGCGGTTCAGCTCCACCTCCAGCCCTTCCAGGGCAAGGAGCCTGCGCCGCACTTCGACGCTACCGAGCGGGTGCCCGGCCTCTGCGAGGGCCTTTATCTCGGAGATCGGGCCGTGAAGGAGCTTGTTGACCATCGAGTGGCTCATGCGCTCGACTGCTTCGGCTTCACCGGGGGAGAGGTCCATCCTTCTCAGGGCGCGCGAGAGCTCGTGGCGCCGGATCCTCTCGGCGCCGTCCCTGAGCTCCTTTATAAGCGGGACGGCGTGGAGGGAGCTGATCCAACCCATAAACTCCTCTACGGCGGGCCCGATCATGGCCTCCCCGTCCTCCGCCGCCTCCCGGCGCCCGTCGGCGTTGCGCTCAACCACGGCCTGAAGGTCGTCGATGTCGTAGACGAACGTGCGCCCGAGCGTCTGGACCGTGGGGTCCACGTCCCTCGGCACGGCAATGTCCACGAAAAAGATCGGGTCCGTCCTGCCTTCCAGGGCCCCGGCGACCATCTCCCGGCCGATCACCCACTCCCCAGACCCCGTCGAACTCACGACCACGTCGGCCCGCCTGAGCTCCGCGGGCAACCTCTCGAAGCCAACGGCGACACCCCCGACCCGCCCGGCCAATCGCCGCGCCCGCCCGGGGGTCCGGTTGGCGATCCTGAGGTCCGACACCCCCCGGCTCCTTAGCTGCTTGACGACGAGCTCGCTCATCTCGCCCGCCCCCACGACCAGGGCACGCCTGTCCTGCAACCTCCCGAAGACCCCTTCCGCAAGCTTGACGGCCACGTGGGGAACGGAGAGGGAGCTGTCCCCCACCCCGGTCTCCGTCCGAACGTTCTTGCCGACCCGCAGGGAGGTGTGAAAGAGCCGGTTGAGCACGGGCCCGGTGCAGCGC
>JACDFX010000127.1 GCA_013815575.1 Rubrobacter sp. | reverse complement strand
CTTATCTTTGTTACGAAATCCTTGGAAGCGCTCCCCGCCAGCATGGCCGGAAGTATACGCGGGACGGGTTCGGAAGACTAACAGCCTAACCCTCATCCTCCGCATCAGGTTCAGAGACAAGCGACTCGAACTGCCGCTCCGCCAGGCCGACGGCGGAACGAAAGCTCCGGCGCTCTTTCGGGGTCCCGGCGTAGGCGTCGCGGGCCATCTTGAGGATCTTCTTCGCCTCGCCGCGCTGGCGCTCGGCGTTCGGGATCTCCTTGGAGAACGCGTAGACGAGGTCGCCGTCTCTCTCGTAGTAGAAGTGGAAGAAGACGTCCTTTTGCCGTCCGAGGCCCGAGAGGGCCGCATCGCCGGAGACCTGGCTTATATTCAGGAGGGTTGCCGCCGAGAAGGGTTCGCCGCTCATAGGGTAGACGGTAAAGGCCAGGCGTACGACGGGGCCGTAGAAGGTCTTGTAGAACTCCAGTTGGCGCACGATGCGGGCCGGGCCCCTGATCCCGTCGATCTCCTCCCGCGAGGCCGCCGTTACGACGTGCCCCTTCGGCGGCCTCATGGATTCCCGTCCCTGCGTTGAGATCATGCGCGCCTGCGCCCCGCGTTCGAGTACCGCGGAGGCCAGGCTCCGCCGTACGCCCTCG
This sequence comes from Rubrobacter sp., assembly GCA_013815575.1. GTDB lineage: Bacteria > Actinomycetota > Rubrobacteria > Rubrobacterales > Rubrobacteraceae > Rubrobacter_D. The sequence goes on along the minus strand of JACDFX010000127.1, from coordinate 5,462 downwards.
GGAAGATCGAGCCCCTGCTTCTCCGTCAAGCCGAATCCCCTTCGTGGCCGAAGCGCTCGAAGAAGCGGGCAAAGTAGCTGACGGCCTCGAAGTAGTCGTCGAGGCGGACGGACTCGTTGGGGGAGTGGATGCGGCTCCCGGCGTTTGCCACGTTGCCGGTCATGATCGTCGGTATGCCCAGCTCCGTCGCGAAGAGCGAGGTCGGCCCGCTGCCGCCGATGGTCGGGAAGACGACCGCGTCGTCGCGACCGAGGTCCTCCCACGCGCCGACCGCGGTCCGCACGACGGGCGAATCGACGGGCGTTTTAGCCGCCTCGACGCCGTGCAGGTCCACCACTTCGACGTCTTCGAAGCCTCGCCGGTCCAGGTGGTCGCGCAGGAGCTTCAGGACCGGGTCCGGGCTCTGGCCCACCACGAGCCGGAAGTCCATCTTCACGAACGCCTCGGACGGGACGATGGTCTTCGAGCCCGGGCCCGTGTAGCCGCCCATGATGCCCGCGATGTTCGCCGTCGGGCGGAGGAGGTACTCGCGCAGGGCGTCCTCGCCCGCCAGGTTACGGTCCAGGGCTTCCACGCCCCAGAGCTTCCTCAAGGCGGCATCGTCGAAAGGGATCTCCCTTATCGCTTCGAGTTCTTTTTCCGACGGGGGCTCTATAAGCTCCTCGAAGCCGTCCAGCGTGATCTCGCCGCTCTCGTCCTTGATGGTTCTCAGCGCCTGAACGAGCCGCCACACCGGGTTGGGCGCCACGCCGCCATACATGCTGTGCAGGTCGTGGGAGGCGCCCCTGGCGCGAAGCTCGACGTAGGCCATCCCCTTCGTGCCGCATTCGATGCTCGGACGCCCGGCCTCGTCCTTCATCGCGCCCTCCCAGAGGCAGGCGTCGGCCGAGAGAAGGCCCCCGTTCGCGCGAACGAACGCGGCCAGGTTCGGGCTGCCCACTTCTTCCTCGCCCTCGATAAGGAACTTGAGCTTGAAGGGAAGCGGGCCGTGGTCCTCTGTGTACAGGCGGAGGGCCTGGATGCGGGCGAGGACGTCGCCCTTGTCGTCGGCGACGCCGCGGGCATAGAGGGCGCCGTCGCGGATAGTGGGCTCGAACGGGTCGCTCTCCCAGAGGTCCAGGGGCTCGGGCGGCTGCACGTCGTAGTGACCGTAGGAGAGGAGGGTCTTGTCCCCATCTCCTACCTCGGCGTAGACGACCGGGTGCCCTTCGGTCTCCATGATGCGGGTCTCGGCGCCGGCGTCCCGCAGTTTGTCCGCGACCCATTCGGCGCACGTTCGGAAGCCTTTATCGTCATCCTCGCGGGCGGAGACCGAGGGCATGCGCAGGAACTCTTTCAGTTCCTCTAGCAGGGTATCCTTCGACTCTTCTATCCTTCTCTCCATGTCCAAAAACCCTTCGTTCGGTTCGATGGCAGGTTAGCATCTAGTTGGTCCTGCGCCATCCTGGTGTCACGTCCGGGGCTGCTGCTATATTGGGGACGGAGGTCGCTTTTGGAGAAGAGACCAGACCAAGAGCCGGAGCAGCACCGAGATCCGCGCGCCCGGCACCTGGAGAAGCGTGAGGAACGCCGCGTCCGCCGAAGCTCGGACTCGGACGAGTTCTGGGACGGCCTCGGGATAGACGTCGAGAGCATGAATCCCAAGGCGCAGGTCACGACCTCACTGGCGGTCCTGATACCCGTGGTGGTAGGCGCCGTCTCGGTGTTGTTCTTGTTTACCAACTTCTGGTGGCTCATATTCGTCTTTGGGTGGACGATCTTCCCGGCCTTCGGGCTGCTTCTAAGAGGCATCGCGGGGCTATCCGACGGTGGGGATAAAGCGCAGATACTCGGCGGAGACAGCAAGGAGCGCGAGTTGCTCGGGGCGCTGCGCGAGCACGAGGAGATCTCGCCGACTCAGGCCGCGATGGAGACCTCGCTGACCGTGGAGGAGGCCGACGACATGCTCAAGGAGCTCGCCACCAAGGGCCACCTCGAGGTGCGGGTGCGCGGGGGCGGTATCTTCTACGGCCTCTGGCGCTCCGAGAGCGCCGAAAACCAGGAACTCGAAGAAGGGCGTTAGGTGTCGTGAGAGAGTGCCAGCGTGTTATCATTCAGGGCCCGGAAGGGGTTTCGGCGCGTGAGATCGAGAGCTTAGGGTAAACACGTTTTTATGGAAGAGCGCAGGATACCGGAGACGCTCGAAGAGGCCTACGGGCTGCGGGACTCGGCGGGCTCTTTGCAGGAGAGGGATTTCTACCAGGAACAGGTCTACCTGCTCCGGCGCGAGGAGTACCGTTCGCGGGGCATCCGGACGGAGATCTCCTCCCGCCGCCGCGAGCGCCAGAGCGCGCTGGAGTTCTCCCGCGAGATGTTCTTCCTGGAGGTCATGGAGATCTCGGGCCGCCGCTCCGGGAGCCGCGAGGCCCGCACGGCCCAGCAGGAGGCCCGCCGCTACGCCACCCGCCTGGACACCCACGCCTTCCTGAAGCAGCTCGCCTCGCCCCACTCGGGCGCCGTCGAGCTCTACCGGCGCAACTACCTGGAACTCCTGAGGACGGGTAAGCCCCCGGCCGAGGCCTACTACCTCTCGCGGGTCATAGGGCTCGCGGGCGAGGGAGAGTTCCGGCGGGCCACCGAGAGCGTTCGGGAGTCGGGCTACCCGACAAAGGGGCGGCTCGCCTACACCGTCGAGAAGACGGCCATCCAGATAAGGGACCTGCCGGGGGGCATGATCCTGATCCTGTTGACCTTCTTCGCCTCGCTCTTCGCCTTCGTTTGGGCGACGCAGACCTGGGACCGGGCCGGCACCGGCACCATCTTCTTCGTCTCCTTGGGCCTGATCGCGGCCGGCGGCCTCATGTTGATCTCGGCCATCTTTATCGTCACCTTTATCCGGTCGATAAACAAGTAGCCCCGGCGCCGCCCGACTCATAAACTCTGCGGCGCATGACTGTGGCAACGGTGAGAGAAATATTGCGATGAACGTGTTGGGTGAATCGGTTCGGGTTTGTTAGTGTCGGGGGGTGGAGCCTATCCAGCCGCGAATTCGGCCGTTCGACAAGCTTGACGCCGACGCGGTGGTCGGACTCTCGCTCAGGGCGTGGGCGCCGGCCTACGCATCCCTCGAGCGGGTGTTGGGCTCCGAGATCTTCAGGCGGCAGCACCCGGACTGGCGGGAGGATCAGCGGCGGGCGGTGGAGGACGTTCTCGCCGTGAAGAAGGGGAACGTGTGGGTCGCCGAGGCGGGCGCGGGCACCGTTGTGGGCTTCGTGGCGGTCGAGCTCCATCACCCCGAGCGCGACATGGGCGAGATCTCCATACTCGGCGTCGACCCCGACCAACAGGGCGTCGGCATCGGGACCGCCCTTACTGAGTTCGCGCTCGAGAGGCTCAAGGACGCCGGGATGAGGGTGGCGATGGTCGAGACGGGGGGAGACCCCGGGCACGCCGCTGCGCGCCGCACGTACGAGAAGGCCGGCTACGTCCACCTGCCGATAGCCAGGTACTTCAAGAACCTGTAGCGCAGCGGGTGGGTGCCCGACACGAGGGTGTCCAGGCTTGCCGATCGGCAAGATACTGCCTACCAACCGTGCTACAGCCCTGCGTCGCGCACTTCATGAGTCGGGTCGGTCTGACCCGGCGCCCTCGCACCTTTTGCGTTATATAGGCCACATTCCATCTTCCCCTGCAACTGTCAAAACCTCCGTCAACCTATACGCGCCCCCCTCGTCTGTGCGAGTTTGCCGGTACGGAAAGTTTGGCGATAGCTTCAAATGCTACAATACGAGCATGGGCCTGGTCCGTCCGGTAGTCTGGCTGCTGGTGGTTGTTTGGTTGGTGTCGTTCGGGGGCTTCGTCACCGTGTCGGTACTGGCTGTCGGCAGCGGCTTCACCTTCGGGTATGAGTTGTCCGGCGTCCAGTTTCCATACGTGGCATTTGCGTTGCTGGCTCTCATGGCCGCCTCGTCGGGGCTGCTGTGGTTCAACTACAGGGGTGTGGACTTTAGCGGTGCCGAAGAAACCATCTATGGCTCTCTGTTCGGCGTGTCGGCGTTTGGCCTGATGCTGAGTGTGATTCTGGTTCTGTCTCTAGTCTTTTTCGGTTGAGCGCGTAGGTTGAAGAGGGTATTGGACTACCCGGCACCCTCACATCGTCTCAGGTGGCTTGCGCAGGGGATTCTTTATCGTTACCTTTATCCGGTCGATAGGCAAGTAGTCCCGGCGCCGCCGCGCCGGATACGAGGGGGATAAGGATCTTCGCGCCGTCACCCAGACCGGATACGCCCCAGGAGACGGGGCACTCCCGCCGCGAGCGCAGGCGACGCCGCAGGCAACTGAGGAAGACCCGCCAGCGGACCTCCAGACGACGCCTGCTCCTGCTCATCCCCCTGGCCGTACTCCTCCTCCTGGCCGGGCTGTTCTTCTACCAGGCCTTCGCGGGCGAGGACCCCGTCGCCCGCGCCCGGACGCCCGTCGCCGAACCCGGCCTCCAGCCGCCGGCCGCGGCCGAACCCGCCGGGGACGGTAAAGAGGCGCCCCCCGACGCCCGGGCCCAAGCCGGGGCCAGATCCGTCCCGCAGGCCGGGATCTCCGCCGCGGAGAAGGGGCCTTTGCGAGAAGAGCTCGGGCAGATAGCCGAGGCCTACCCCGGCAGGTACGGGGTGGTGGTCTTCGACCCGTCCACGGATCAGACCGTCTCGATGGATCCAGACGGGCGCTTCCTGGCCGCGAGCATCAACAAGCTTCCCGTACTCATGACGCTCTACCGGGCGGCGGCGGCCGGGCAGGTGGATCTCGACGACAAGATCTCCATGCAGGCCTCCGACGTGCAGGCCTACGGTACCGGATCGCTCTACACGTACCCGGTCGGCCACACCATCACGTTGCGCGAGTGCGCGACGTTCCTCATAAAAGAGAGCGACAACACCGCCTGGAAGATGCTCGACCGCTACCTCGGCCGGGACTCTATCCGCTCCGAGCTCCAGCGCGTGGGCGCCCGCTCGACGGAGTACTGGATCCCCAACACCACTACCCCCGAGCTCTCCGCCGAAATGCTGGACCTGATGACGAACACCGACTTCGAGGACCGCCTGCCCCAACTCCTCCCTGAAGGCGCGAGGGTCTCGCACAAGATCGGCTCCTACGGCGCCACTTTCGGCGACGCCGGCGTGGTCTTCCCGGAAGGCTCCCGCGATCCGGACGAGGCCTACTTTATAGTGGTAATAGCGGACGAGACCGGCGAAGGGACCGCCCGCGCCGCCATGCAGGAGATGTCGCTCGCCACCTACCGCACTTTTACAGGCCGGGTCCAGTAAAAGCCCCGGCCTCTGTCGTCCCATACCGGCACGACCGCGCGGATCGGTTAGTATCTCGGTCGGAATCTCGAAGAGCAGGGGGGCTTTTCTCGTGAGACGCACGACTGTTTTGTTAGCTTCGATCTTCGTCGCGGCGATCGCCGTGACGGCCGCTCTCGTAATAGA
>JACDFX010000533.1 GCA_013815575.1 Rubrobacter sp. | reverse complement strand
AGTATAAACTGATACAAGGGCAGGTGCATACGCCAGATGGCGTATATTTGGTGTTACTTGGAGTTGCTTATAGATAGCGAACCTCGCAGAAGACCCTCTACAGCATCAGTTAGGACGGCCATGAGCTATCCTTCCGATGGAACGAGGAAGGGAGCGCAATGGTCGCGCAAAACGGGGTCTTCGAGCCACCGACCGTTGGTAGATGGGCGGTAGCGTTGGGGGAGTTGCACGAGCGAATAGGCCACCGCTTCGCCCGCTCGGAGGCCAGGGAAAGGGTCAAGCGCTACCTGCTCGGTTTGCTCGGCCAGGTCGAGCGCAAGAACGGCTGGCGGCTGGCCGAGGCCATCGGGGAGCGGGACCCGCAGGGGGCGCAGAGACTGCTCAACTCCGCCAAGTGGGACGCGGACGAGGTCCGCGACGATCTGAAGGAGTACGTCGTCGAGCACCTCGGTGACGAAGAGACGGGCATCCTCATCGTCGACGAGACGGGGTTCTTGAAGAAGGGCGAGAAGTCGGTCGGGGTGGCCCGCCAGTACACTGGCACGGCCGGGGACACGGTCAACTGCCAGGTCGGGGTCTTCCTGGCGTACGCTTCAAAGAAGGGCGCAGCCCTCGTGGACCGGGCGCTCTACCTACCGAAAGCGTGGACCGACGACTCGGAGCGTCGGGCGGAGGCCGGAGTCCCGGAAGGGATCGTCTTTAGGAACAAGATAGAGCTGGCCGAACGCATGCTGGAGCGGGCATTCGAAGCCGGGGTACCCGCGAAGTGGGTGGTCGCGGACTCCTTCTACGGTCGCTTGCATGCCTTCCGGGAGTGGCTGGAGGAGCGAGGGCGTCCCTACGCCGTGATGGTCCCGAAGACCAACGCAGTCCCTCTCGGCGGTCGCAAGAAGAAGATAGAGCAGCACGTCGAGCGGTTGCCCGAAGATGCGTACTCGGAGGTGTGTCCCGCCCGGGACGGTGGGAGACGACCATGGGAGTGGGCGTGCCTGGACCTGGCGGCCGATCCCGAGAAAGGCATGCGCCGTTGGCTCCTGGTTCGCAGGAGCACCGACGATCCCGAAGACCGTGGCTTCTACCAGGCTTACGGACCTGAAGAGACGACCCTGGAAGAACTCGTTGGGGTGTGCCAGGATCGTTGGGCCATAGAACAGTGCTTCGCCGAGGCCAAAGGCGAGGTGGGCCTGGACCATTACGAGGTCAGGAGGTGGGACGCTTGGCACCGCCACGTCACCCTGTGCCTGCTGGCCCACGCCTTCCTGGTCGTCGTACGCCTCGCCGCCCGCGAAGAAGAAGACGCCGGTAGGGGCGGTAAAAGGGGGATCTCGATCCAGGTCTGATCCCACCGACCGTGCCGGAAGCGAGGAAACTGGTGCTCGCGATGACCGCGCCGAAAGGGCAAAGACGTTTCCTTTTGGGATGGTCGGCGTGGAGGCGAGCGCACCAGGCCGTGGCCGCCCGCTGCCGGGCCGCGAAACGTGCCGCGAGGTACATGATCTCCGGAGTAAGGCCGCCCCAAACCGCCGCGATCGCGCCCGAAGAGGCGAGGCTCACCGAGGAGCAGTGGGCGCTGGTGCGTCCCATTCTACCGCCGCAAAGGGGTGGGATAGGCAGGCCGCCCAACGACCACCGCGCCGTGCTCAGTGGCATCCTGTGGGTGGCCAGAACAGGCTCGTCGTGGCGGGAGATGCCCGAAGAGTTCGGCAAGTGGGAGACCGCCTACCGACGCCACGAATTGTGGCTCGGCCAGGGCCTGTGGTGGCGAATCCTGCAAGTTTTAGGAGAGGAAGACTTGCCGGGACCGGCGACCAAAGAACTTTAACTGATGCTGTAGGGTCTACCTTACGTGGTACGCTTCTCGAAGGATCGGGGTCCGCCGTTGAGGCACGCTACAAAATCGCGAACCGCGAGTGGTTCGGCTGGTAAACGCGAACAGGGCGAGGGCGGGTGGCTCTGTGTAGGACCGCCAACTTCCGAGAATGGGAGCTCCAAGACACTCACGATCCTGCATGAGAATCGAGCGTCCGGAACACAGGAGTCCGCCCCGCGCGTTCCCGGAAGCTCAGGGAGGGGCCCCGGGCGTGGCTTGAGGGTAAGTATAGGAACATTCGTTACTTGACCTTGATACCGCTCGCAACTCGGACCGAATAAACTCTCACGTGGGCGCATATTCTCTGGCGGG
>JACDFX010000532.1 GCA_013815575.1 Rubrobacter sp. | reverse complement strand
ATAGAGGAGTGGGGTCCGCTAGAGCGGTCTTCAGGCGTTGAATGCCGCTGCAGATAGCGTGGCCAGCCATCTGCTATCGGTCGAAACCTGGCCGCAACACCTGGGGCACATGGGCCGACCGATGCTGACGGGGTATGGTACGGTGGCGATCACTTATGGTCGTGCTGCGAAGTAAAAAAGAAATCGCGGGCATGAGGCGGGCGGGAGATCTCGTGGTCCGGGCGCTGGCCCTGCTCCGCCCCCACGTTCGCGCCGGGGTCAGGCTCCGCGAGCTCGACCGCCTCGTCGAGGAGTTCATCCGGTCCGAGGGTGGGGATCCCACCTACAAGGGCTACCGGCCTTCGCCGGCGGTATCCCCCTTTCCGGCCACCATCTGCACCGCGGTCAACGAGGAGATCGTCCACGGCATCCCGGGGCCGCGCAGGCTGCGCGACGGGGACGTGGTGGGCATAGACGTCGGCGCCACGTTGGGCGGCTGGGTCGGCGACACCTGCTACACGTACCCGGTCGGCGACGTCTCGCCGCGGGCCGGTAAGCTATTGAGCGTCACCCGGGAATGCCTGGAGGCCGGGGTCGCCGAGGTAGGACCCGGGAGGCGCTTCGGCGACGTCGGGGCCGCCATCCAGGAGCTCGCGGAGCACCACGGCTACGGGGTGGTGAGGGAGCTGGGCGGCCACGGTGTCGGCCACGAGCTGCACGAGGAGCCCCACATAAACCACTTCGGGCGCCGCGGCCACGGCATGCGTTTCCGCGAGGGTATGACGCTCACCCTGGAGCCCATGATCAACGAGGGAACGCACGAGATACGCTTCCTGGAGGACGGCTGGACCGTGGTAACCGCCGACGGGAAGCTCTCGGCCCAGTACGAGCACACCATCGCGGTGACCTCTGATGGATGCGAGATCCTGACGCCCTGGCACCTGCTTATGCGTGAGGCCGCGAGGCTCGTCTGAGCTGGCGCCCCCAGTCGGGCGGCGTGGAGCGCGCAGGCAGCCGGAAGAGGAACGTTACGTCAGACGGCGCCGGTACAGCTTCTCCAGGACAGGCTCCCCTGACTCATCGAGGACGGCCTTCTCGAAGGTGATGGTGGCGCCGGGGCCGTCGAGCTCCAGGGTTGCGACCTGGTTGTCAAAGAAGGGCTCGTCGTGGGTGAGGCGCCAGGTGAGGTCTTCCCTCTCGACACCTGCCAGCCGGGAGAGCAAGTGTCCGGCGAGGGCGGCGGCCCGTTTCCAGGCGACGGCCTGGAGGCGGGACTTCTTGCCGGGAAGCGCGTTGCGGAGGGGCGAGCAGACGGCCTGGAAGACGCGGCTGATGGGCTTCGTATTCTGGAAGTCCGCCTCGGCGAGGTAACCGTGGTGGACGTCGCCGGAGAGAACTAGGACGGTCGAGGGCGGATCGCCCCTGCGGCCGGTGGCGACGCCCTTCAGCAGGTCGGCCATCTGTGTGAAGGAGTCGTGGAAGGAGGCCCAGTGGTCGAGGTCCTGGGAGCGGCGGACGTTTTCGGCCCATCTTGCTGCGCGTTTGCCCCAGGCGCCGGCGCAGAGCTTTTCGTTCCAGGCCTGGAGGTGGTGCATGCCGGGGCCGAGCATCAGGGGGAGGGAGGTGCCGAGGAGGAGGTGTTCGAAACCGCCGGTGGCCCTGTCTTCTATCCAGGACCATTCGTCCGCGTCGACCATGGAGCGGTGTCCCTCTTCGAGTATCCTTCCTCCCCGGGAGTCGATCACGAGCAACCGGACGTCTCCGAAGTCGCGGCCGTAGCTCCAGCGCGCCACCGTGGAGTCCCGGTGCGATTGGTGGGCGGCGTTCCGGAGGAGGGGCCAGGCATCGTCGGCGGCCTTTATTTCGGCGTACAGGTAGTTGTCCGCCAGTTCCCGCGGGGAGAGGTTTCCGAGGTGCTGGTAGATCAGGTACGAGACGTGTCCGCCCGCGATCTGATCGTTCCAGTAGGGCCGGTGGCGCATCTCTTCCACCCAGGCGGCGGAGACGTTCCAGTCGTCGCCTACCTCGTGGTCGTCGAAGATCATGGCGGACGGGACGGTGGAGAGTAGCCAGCGGATCGCGGGGTCCCCCCAGGCATCTCGGTAGAGGCGGGCGTACTCCTCGAAGTCCGCGACGACCTCGCCCGGAGCATCGTTCGTGTCGCGGCGGGAGCGGACAAAGTCCAGGGTGTCGAAGGGGGGTT
>JACDFX010000126.1 GCA_013815575.1 Rubrobacter sp. | reverse complement strand
CCTCGGTGCCGGTCACTTGACCCCCGTTTGTGTGGTCGAGCGCGGCGCTCTTCGCCTTCTCGATGCCGGGCCCCGTGGCCTGCTCACCGGCGTCGCCGCCGGTGGCGTACGCGATTCCGCCACCGCCAAGGGCCAGGACGGCTACGGTCGCCGCGCCGGCGATCAGTTTCTTTCTGTCCATCGTCTCTCCTCCGTTCGTCGGGTGCCTACGAGATGGAGTGTGGACCCGAAACCTGAGCGGGGGCTGAGAGGCGGTTTAGAGGGGCATTAGAGTTTGCTCTGAGGGAGAAGAGGTCAGGCGGTGTTACGGCTTTTTCGGGAGGAGGAGGGTGAACGTCGAGCCCTTGCCTGGGGTACTCTCGGCCCGGATCTCACCTCCGTGGGAACCGGCGATCTGGCGCGCTATGGAGAGGCCGAGGCCCGCGCCGCCGTCGGCCCGCGACGGGTCGGCCCTGTAGAACCGCTCGAAGACGAGCGGCAGCCGGTCCTCCGGGATGCCGACGCCGGTGTCCGAGACCTCGATCGCGGCCAGGCCGTCCTCTTCCCGCAACTCGACCACTACGCTCCCGCCCTTGGGCGTGTACTTTACGGCGTTGTCCATGAGGATGGAGGCGACCTGGAGGACACGGCCCCGGTCGATGGTCGCCCAGACCTCGTGCTCGGGGGTGACGTACTCGATGGACACCTTACCTTCGGCGGTGTCCCTGGCCGTCTGGACGGCCTCCCCGGCGACGGCGGCGAGGTCGTGGCGGCCTACCTCCAGGCCCGGGCACTCGTCGCCGCGGGTGAGGGCGAGGAGGGATTCGACGAGGGTCCGCATCCTGCCGGCTTCGCGGCGGATGGCGGCGACGCTCCGTCTCGCGCGGTTCGGGTCCTCCTCCAGCGCCCACTCGTCGAGCATCCTGGCGTGACCGATCACGGAGGTGAGCGGCGTGCGAAGCTCGTGGCTGGCGTCGGCGGCGAAACGCCGCTGACGCTCAAGGGCCTCCTCCCTGCGGGCGAAGGCTGCCTCCAGGCGCGAGAGGAGGCCGTTGACCGTCGTGGCGAGGCGCCCGATCTCGTCCTTCGGGTTCGCCACCGGCAGACGCCTGGACAAATCACCGGCCGTGATCTCGCGCGCCGCACCGACCACATCCTCCACCGGCGAGAGCGCCGCCCGGGCCATGAGGTAGGCCCCGATCGCCGAGAGAAGTAGGGCGAAGAGAACGACCACGGCCAGCAAACCCGCAAATGTGTCGAGGGTCTCCTCCACCGCCTCGTAGGACTTCCCGGCCTCGACCACGCGGGCCGCCCCGCTCGCAGGGTCCACCGGCACGGCATAGACGTAGCCCGACCCGTCCCCCGGGAGCCCAGCCGCCCCACCCTCCGGCCGCCCCGATTCCAGCGCGCGACTCCAGACCTGGTCCTCCGCGCCGTTGCCCAACTCTGCCGTCCTGCTCAGGACGCGGCCCCGGCCGTCCCTGACGACGATGAAGACCCCGTCCAGGGTCAACTCGTCGTCGCCCGTGTCGAGTTCCTCGCCGGCCTCTACCTCCCGGGCGGCCGTGACGGCGCGGTTCCTTACGGTGTCTTCCAGCCCCGAGAACAGGGAGCCGCGCAGCAGGAAGAAGCGCGCGAGGCTTGAGACCAGCAGGATCCCCCCGATAGCCAGGGCGTTGAACAACGTCAGGCGCCATCTGATGGGCACGTCCCTCTTACGTTCCTTTCAGGGCGTAGCCCGCGCCCCTGACAGTGTGGATCAGGGGCCGCTCACCCGGCGCGTCTACCTTCTTCCTGAGGTACGCGACGTAGACCTCGACCACGTTGGTCGTGATGCCGCCCTCCTGTCCCCAGACCCTGCTGAGAAGCAGGTCCCGCGAAAGAACCCGACGGGGATTGCGTACCATGAACTCCAGCAGGTCATACTCGCGGGCGGTCAACTCTATCTCCCGCCCACCGCGCCGCACCTCTCGGGTCGCTGTGTTCACCTCGAGGTCTGCGACCCCGAGCACCTCGTCGCCCTCCACACGCCTCAGGAGGGCCCGCATCCGGGCCAGGAGTTCGTCCATCTCGAACGGCTTGGTGACGTAATCATCGGCACCGAGGTTGAGGCTGTGGACCTTGTCGAGCGTGGTGTCGCGGGCGGTAAGCATAATGACGGGGACCCTCACACTCCGTCGGCGGAGCCCCTTCAGGACGCCAACCCCGTCCAGGCCTGGCAGCATGATGTCCAGAAGGACGATCTCAGGCTCGAACCGGGCGGCCTCCTTCAGGCCGGAGGGGCCATCGTAAGTACAACGCACGCGAAAGCCGAGACGCTCCAACTCCGGCTCGACGAAGCCGGCGATCGAGCGGTCGTCCTCTACGAGCAGCACGCGCGTTCCCGGTCTCATCTCTTCCTCGCCAACCCCCGTGACGGTATTCTACGTCCGGCGTTTCCTCGGGGCACGTTCTTCGACCCCTACTGAGCGTCACGCGGATCGTAAACGGCTTTCCTGAGAGAAGGCTTAGAGTTTCGGGTGGAGATCCGGACTACGCCCAAGGCGCTGACGACCCCTCCCGTATGGCCGGACGTCGAGCACCGCGTCCGACAGCGGTTCGTCAATGCGGATGAGGCCCGTTATATACTCTGCGATGGCCGGTTACCACAGCGCGACTAGGACCTTACCAGCCTGACCTCCACCTCGAGATCGAGTTCTTTCCAGACTCGGTCGGCGGTAATGACGGGGAGGTTGAGCTGTTGTCCGAGCGCCAGGCACGCCCGATCTGCCAACGAGAGGCCCTTGTGTTTTGTCGGGGGACGCAGCATCGCGGTTCGGTAGGCCGGTTCACGCCCGAAGTCGTGTACGTCGATAGCGAGGCCCTCCAGAGCTTCACGGATGGACTCTTCCGGCATGCCGCTGTCGGCGAGCTTCGCAGCCACCTCCGAGAGATTGACGGCGCTTATCGCCGCGTCGGGTATGGTGCGGGCTACTTCCTCATGTCCGGGTTCCTGGTTTAGCAGCGCGAGCAGGGCCGAGGCGTCCAGGACCGCCTCACTCACGGGCGGCTTCTTCTCTTCTCTCCGAGATCAACTCGTCGGATAGGCTCCGCCCCCCCGGTACGTAGCGTCTGACCAGCGCCTGCGCCCTCGCAACGGCCTGGGAGGGCGTGTAGAGGTGCAGGCCCTCGTCGTCCAGGTGCAGGATGATCTCATCCCCGGATCGCAGGCCCAACTTGCGCCGATATTCCCCGGGTATAACAACCCTGCCACTCTGGCCTATTTTTGACTTGAACTTACACATGCGTCATCTACCGAGCATGTTACCACGACACGATTTTGTGACGCACTTCAAGGATCAGGCGTCGAGCACGACGTCAGATAGTGGGCTGCCGATGCAGATGAGGCGGAGACCCTTATCTAGCTCCTCGTCACCGATGGCGAAGGCCATGTCCTGGTCGATCTCGCCTTCGAGGCACTTCTGGATGCAGGTGGTACACGTGCCGCTGCGGCAGTCGTAGGGGAGGGTGAGGCCGGCATCCTCGGCCGCTTCTAGGATGTACTCGTCCTCGGCAATCTCTATGGTGAGATCGCTCTTCTTGAAGGTAACCCTGTGCTTCTTCGCCACGTTGTCTCCTAACGAGAGAGTCCCGACCCCGAAGCAGCGGGGCCGGGACTATTAGAGTCTCGAGCTTCAGGCTTCGGCGTTACCCGAAACCTGAAGTCTGCTTACTTCTGCTCGAAATCCTCGCCGGGGGCGCCACACACCGGACACTCCTCTGGCGGCTGGATGCCTTGCATGGTCTCGCCGCAGGTGCCGCAGGCCATCGTTACGGTCATGGGCGGGTGCGGGGCCTCGCCGTTCTCGGCCTCGATGCTCTCGCCGGTGTCTTTGGCGAGGTCGGCGATGGAGACCTTGCCGGTTATGACATCCTCCATCGTGGTGCGGGCGCCGCTGAGGGCGTCCTCGGCGAGCGGGAGGTCTATCCGGGTGACGCCGCGCTCGCGGGCGAGCTTCTCGGTCATGTTGCGCGAGATGTTCCGCATGAAGCCCTTGGGCGCCCGGTCGAGGCGCGCAAGGGCCTCGTCGGTCCAGGTGAACTCCTTGGAGCCGCCCTCGGGGATCTTCAACTCCTCGCCGGCCTTCTGGAAGGCGGAGTGGTCTATGGGACAGGTGGCGCCTGTGGTCTCCTGGACCTGCTGCTTGGCGTGGCTTACGGGGCAGCCGCCGCCGGACTTGACCTCGGGGGCCTCGCGGCCCGTCTCCTCGCGGTACTGCTGCTCGACGTACTCGCGGGTGATGGTGGTGTAGCCCTTCTTGAGCGCGCTCTTCTCGACCCGGGCCCTAACGCGGCGCTTCTCCTGCCACTCTTCGAGGGAGTCGAGGAGGGCGGTTGCGTCTTCGGTCCAGTGGAGCTCGCGGCCGTCGTAGACCTCAGAGAGGTTCATGGTCTCGTCGCCGGTTGTGGTGGCTATCTCGGCGTCGACGGCGTGGAAGTGGGTGGGGCCTGAGCCGCAGACCGGGCACTTCGCCGGCTTGCCCTTCGCCACGTAGCGGCAGACGTCGCACTCGAAGCGGTCCTGGCCCTGGGCTACGCGGTGTATTTCGTCCTGCACGTCGGCGGAGACGCCCGCTATGTCGCCCTGGTCCTCGCTCCGGCCGAACCCGCCGCGACCGGCCTCCAGGATCTCGTCCTTCGTGACCTCGCCGTTGCCGTTTCTGTTCTGGTGGCCGTTGCCGTTCGCCTTGCCGTTGACGGAGCCGTTACCGTTGACGGAGCCGTTACCGTTGGTGCCGTTTTCCTTATCGGCAGTTCGCTCGTCGAAGTCTTTGAAGAGGGAGTCGATGGGCTTCTCTTCGCCCATGGCTTCGGCCTCGCGCATCTGGTCGCCGATGGCGCGCATGGACTCCATGGCGCCGGGGGGGAGGATGCTCTTTATGACCTCGTCTATGACGCCGGTGGTTATTACCGTGTAGCCCTTCTCGATGGCGTAGCGGATTATGGCGCCCGTCGCCATCCCGACCACGAAGCCGGGGATGCGGTCGAGGCGCAGCAGGGCCTCGTCGGTCCAGGTCATGTGCTGTTCTGCCGTGTACAGGTCGGGGGCCTGGTACTCGTAGTTGCCGATCAGCACGTTCGTCGGCAGGTAGCGCATCATGTTCTCGGTGTTGCCGCCGATGTCCATCTCGTCGTCGGAGTGGTAGCCGATGCGGCCCATCACCACGAGCGTCGGGTTGACCTCGTTGACGTACTTCATCGTCTGCTCGAAGGGCTTGCCGGCGAGGAGCGTCGTCTTCAGCTCGACACCCTCGTCCTCGGCGATCTTCTTGGCGACCTCGAGGTGGGCGGTGTAGATCTTGGCGAGCCCCGAGTCGATGATCTCCTCGTGCAGCTTCTCCTGCTCCTTGAACCGGAAGACCTTTTGGGCCTTGGAGGAGAGGACGCCGGCGATGGAGTGGAACATCGCATAGTGGAAGTAGGGGTCGAAGACCGAGATGGCCTCGATAGTCCCGCCGAATTCCTTGGCGAGGTCGATGGCCCGCTTCAACCCGCCAAGCGACTTGGCCGAGCCGTCCACGGCGACGACGATGTGCTCGAACGGCGAACGGTCCAGATCCTTCACGATCAGGGTGTCCGCGTGGGTCAGCCGCCGAACGACGCGCTCGGTAACGGTGCCAAGCACGGTGTCCTTGACGGCGGCCATGCCCATGGCGCCTATGACGACGAGGTCGAAGTCGTTGTCGTTGACGTCCTCGACGATGACCTTAAAGTTCTTGCCCTCCAGCGAGCGGCGGACGAGCTCCACGTCGTACTTCTCGCAGAGCGGCTCCAGGACGTCTATATAGGAGTCAGTGATTATTTCCAGGCCCTTGGTTATCAACTGGTCGTGGATCTTGCGCTGCCGCTTCATCTCGTCTTCGTCGCGGAACTCTTCCGGAAGTCCGCTCTCCATCTGTCTGAAGCGGACGTCGTGCATCTTGGCGGCGTAGGCGTGGCAACCCGCGACCCTGCCCCCGAACTGCCGCGCAACGTCGACGCCTATGACGCACGCCTGGTTGGAGTAGTCCGAGTTGTCGACCGGGACGTAGATCTCTTTGTACATGTACCGCTCCCCTTACCGTAAGGACGCCGGACTGGATGCTATGTGCCGTTC
>JACDFX010000125.1 GCA_013815575.1 Rubrobacter sp. | reverse complement strand
AACGGAGCGGCTGGGGCTCGTCGACTTCTTCAAGCTGACGTTCAAGGAGGTCGGCGAGGACCACGTCATGGCCTTCGCCGGCAACCTCACCTACAAGGCGCTCTTCGCCATCTTCCCGTTCTTCACGTTCCTGCTCTCCCTTCTCGGGCTCTTCAACGCGACCGAGCTCGTGACCGGGATGATTCAAAGCGCCCAGGGCGCGCTGCCCGACACCGCGACGGAGTTCCTAAGAGAGCAGATCCTCCCGTTGACCAAGCAGCAGGCGAACAGCGCTTTTACCTTCGGGGCGATCATCTCCATCGCGCTCGCTCTATGGGGCGTTTCAGGAGCCTTCCGCTCTATCATGGAGGCGATGAACGTTATGTACGAGGTCGAGGAGGACCGGCCGGCCTGGAAGATGTACGGCACCTCGATCTTTATCTCCCTCGCGGTCATCCTCCTTATGGTCACGGCCTTCGGCATCGTCATCTTCGGCGGATCGGTCGGCGGCGGGCTGGCAGGGTTCATTGGGCTCGGTGGGGCTTTCGAGGCCGTCTGGACCATCGTGCAGTGGCCCATCGTGGCGTGCATCGTGTTGTTCACGTTCGGCATCATCTACTTCTTCGCGCCGGCGGCGAAGCAGAAATTTCGCTGGGTCAGCCCCGGCGCCTTCCTGGCTTTCGCCTTCTGGCTCCTGTTCTCGTTGCTATTCTCATTTTACGTGGGCAACTCCGGCTCTTTCAGCGCGACCTACGGCTCGCTGGCGGGCATCATAATCCTGATGCTCTACATCTACTACACGTCTTTCATCATGCTTCTCGGCGCGGAGATGAACCAGGTGATCGAGTGGCACATCCCCGGCGGCAAGAACGAGGGCGACAAGATCCCGGAGGAGGACCGCAAACCGGACGTCCGCCGCCTGGCCCGCGCGAAGGAGCAGGAACGGGAAGGCCGCTGACGCCGAAGACTCTCACCGCCGCGCGGCGGTGAGAGTCTTCGGCCTGGACTTCACCAGCGCCCCCGGCCGCCGCAAGCCCCTCGTCGCCCTGCACTGCGAATTTACCGAGGGCGTCTTGCGCGTCGAAGACACCGTGACCCTGACGGATTTCGGGCAGTTCGAGGCGTGGCTCGAGACGCCGGGCCCGTGGGTGTGCGGGATGGACTTCCCGTTCGGCCAGCCCGCGAGTCTGGTCTCGGCCCTCGGCTGGCCGGCGGACTGGCCCGGCTACGTCGATACGGTAGCCCGGCTCGGCAAGGAGGAGTTCGAGGGCGCCATTCGGGCGGACATGGCCTCTCGCCCCTACGGAAGCAAGTGGCGCTACCGGCTCGCGGATCTGCGCAGCGGCTCCAGCAGCGCGATGATGCTCTTCCGGGTGCCCGTGGGCAAGATGTTCTTTCAGGGCGCCCCCCGCCTGCTCCGCTCGGACGTGAACGTTCAGCCCTGCCGCCCGAACGCTGACCCCCGCGTCGCCGTCGAGGCCTACCCGGCCGTCGTCGCCCGCCGTTTCCTAGGCCGCGCGAGCTACAAGCGGGACGGCGTACAGGACACCCCTGAGAGGCGCGGGGCGCGGCGGCGGCTCGTCTCCGGCCTCGAATCCGAAGCCCTACGCGACGCCTACGGCTTTACCGTCGCGATGGACGATCTCTGGAGACGAAGGTTCATAGAAGAGCCGGGCGCCGACGCCCTCGACTCGCTCCTGTGCGCCGTCCAGGGCGGGTGGGCGTACGCGAAGAGGGACGAGAATTGGGGCGTCCCGCCGGAGTGCGACCGGGAGGAGGGTTGGATCCTGGACCCCGCCTTGCTCACCGATTAGAGAGGAAGATCAATTGCCCTACACAGAGAAACTGGACGACGCCCTCGTATACGCCGCCGGCCTACACAGGGACCAGACCCGCAAGGGCACCGGCGTCCCCTACGTCACGCACCTGCTCGCGGTCGCGGCCATCGTGGGCGAGAACGCCAGAACGGAGGACGAGGTCATAGCCGCCCTCTTGCACGACGCCCCGGAAGACGCGGGCGGCGAGGCGCGACTCGCGGAGATCCGGGCGCGCTTCGGCGACGCCGTAGCCGACATCGTCGCCGGCTGCACGGACACCTACGAGGACCCGAAACCGCCCTGGCGCGAACGCAAGGAGGAGTATCTCGCCCACCTCTCCGAAGCGCCGGCCCCCGTCCGCCTCGTCTCCGCGGCGGACAAGCTCCACAACGCCCGCTCCATCCTTACGGACTACAGGGCCATCGGGGAGGACCTCTGGGGCCGCTTCAACGGCGGCCGGGAAGGCACCCTCTGGTACTACCGGGCCGCCGCCGACGCGCTCGCGGAGGCGGGGGGAGATCCGGTCGCGGACGAACTCGACCGCGTGGTCACGGACCTGGAGCGCCTCGCGAACGGCGGTGGGTAAGGATCGTAAGGACCGATCCCGGGGCTGACGGTGACCGGCCTCTAGATAGCGCTCTGGATGTCCTCCGCGAGGGTCGGGTGGATGTAGACGGCTTCGCGAACCACGGAGAGGGGCAGGTCCGCGTTCATCAGGTCCTCGTAGATGTGGACGAGTTCTGCACCCTCCGCCGTCAGAACCGCCGCGCCGAGGACGCGGTCGTTAGAGGCATCGGAGACGACCTTTATGAAGCCCTTGTTCTCCCCGAGCTCGAAGGCCTTGCCCTTCTCGCCCTCCATGTCGAGGCGGTGTACCTCGACCTCGTAACCGGCCTCGCGGGCCGCGCGCTCGGTCATGCCGACGCGCCCGAGCTCCGGGTCGGTGAAGACGGCGTAGGGCACGACGCGGTCGGTGGTGCGCGAGCCGTCGCCGGCCATCTGGGAGAGGAGCACCCGGTGGTCGTCGTAAGAGGTGTGGGTGAACATCGGGCCGCCCCGGATGTCCCCGGCGGCCCAGATGCCCTCGACCGAAGTTGCCAGCCGTTCATCGGCCTCGACGAAGCCCCTGTCGTTCGTCTCGACGCCGACGTTCTCCAGGCCGAGGTCGTCGGTGTTCGGGCGGCGGCCGGTCGCCAGGAAGAGGTGCGTCGCCCGGATCTCCGCCGGGTCAGCGCCGTCGAGCGTCAGGGTGAGGCCGTCCCCGTCGGGGGCGACGCCCTGGGCCCGCTCGCAGAAGACGAACTCGACGCCCTCTTCTGCCAGGAGGCCGCGCATGGCCTCTGCGACATCCTCGTCCTCGCCGGGGGTGACATGGTCGGAGGAACCGACGACGACCGTCACGTCGCTGCCCATCCGGCGGTAGAACTGGGCCATTTCCAGCCCTATGTAGCTGCCGCCGACGAGGACCAGGTGCCCCGGCAGATCCTCCCTGTTCATCCAGTTGCCGGCGTCGATGTAGTCCACCTCGTCCAGGCCGTCTATCGGGGGGATGAGGGTACGGGTCCCCGTGTTCAGGACGACCTGGCCCACGAGGAGGGAGCGGTCCCCGACCTGCACGCGGAAGCCCCCGTCCTCCCGGCCTTCGAGGCGGGCGTGGTCACGGATCAGGACGGGGTTCTCCGAGCCTTCCAAGCCCTTATCGAGGCCGACGCGCTTGGTCTCTGCCACGCCTCTGGCGCGCCGGAGCACGGCGGGGAAGTCAACGCGCACCTCGGGGATCTCGATCCCGTACTCTGCCGCGCGCCTCGCCTGGAAGGCGACCTTCGCTGAGGCGATGGCGGCCTTTGTCGGGCTGCAGCCGAAGTTCACGCACGAGCCGCCCAGGTACTTGCGCTCCGCGAGCGCGACGGTGCGGTCTCCGCCGGCCAGCTTGTAGGCGAGCGGGATGCCCGCCTGCCCGCCGCCGACGATCAGGACGTCGTAGTCCGTTCCGTTTTGCAAGATTGGCTCCTTCTTCGTTAGATTAATGCTTGATGAGGCTCAGGAAGATCCCACGCCGGCCATCTCGCAGCCGAGCGGCTTCTCGTCGTCGTTGGCGTCCATGAGGACTTCGTCGCGGCCGGGGCCGCAGGAGATCTCATCCCTGCCCGCCGCTTTAACGGAGTCCGGGTCCTGCGCGTCCACGACGTCGTTCCCGGGACCACCGTAGAGCCGGTCCTTGCCCTCGCCGCCGTGGATCTCGTCGTTGCCCCCCATGCCGCGCACCACGTCGTCACCACTCCCGGCCCGAATAATGTCGTCGCCCGCGGTGCCGACCAGGACCTCGCCGCCTCCCGTACCCTGTGGCGCCTTCCGCGGAACGGTGTCGGAGGAGACGGGCTCCGCGTCTGCTCCGGCAGAGTCTGTCCCGTCAGAGGTGCCGGCCTGGCCGCAGGCGGGGACGAAGATCAGGCAGCCTATCAGGACGCAGAGCATCCGCGTCGGGCGGGGGCCGGTACGGACCGGGAGGGTCTCGATTACCGCACGACCGCGCCGTCGTCGCGCAGGATCTCCACGGCGTCGGGGTCCGTGTGGAAGACACGCACCTGGACGGTGGAGGCGGCGAGCAGGAGGCCGAGGACGCCACCGCGCAGGTCCCTGGGGTTGGCCGGTTCGACCCAGCCGACCTCGGCGTTGGAGAGGTCGGCGTCTGTGGTAACGAACCGCTGGAGCACGAGGCTCAGGGGCACCCGCAACAGGAGGGCGACGATGACAGAGCCCACGACCATGAGGTAGAGCGGCCAGCCCATGTAGATCCCAACCCCTAGAGAGGCGAGAAACAGGACCGCCATGAGCAGGTTCGCCGCCACGATGGTCGTGCCGCAGTTGCGGTGTATTGCCAGACGCTTCTGGCCGCGCCTGAGCCTCCTCAGCGCCTCCCTGGCAGCACTATCCACCTCCTCCATCGAGCGTACTCCCTGCACGAAGAACCCGTCGTCGCTGGAGAAGCCGTTCAGCTTGCGGCCAGGCTCCCGCTCCATCATCACCACGATGGTCGCGTGCTCCAGGGCGTGGTTGCGGCGCAGAATTCTGTTCCCCAGCACCGCCTTGAGCTGCTTCGGATAGACGAACAAGCTCCCAACCGCCTGCAAGGAGAAGAGGATCGGCAGCAGAAACAAGAAGAGGACCACGAAAAACGCCACGAACAGAACCAGTACCAGGGCCACGTACAGCTACTTTCCTCGGTTGGGATACGTCCTACGAAGGATTATATATTAGCGGGTCAGCCCGCTCCGGCTAAATATCTACTTCAGCCCAGCCCTCCAGCTCGTGCAGCAGCCCGAGCGCGGCCAGGGCAACCCGCCTATGTCCTTCCCTGTCTCCGGGCTCGCCCATCGGTAGGTTGTACGGGAAGGGAACCCGGGCGACTCGGGGGGCCACCACTCCGCGCTCCATGGCGAGCGTTACGGTCGGTATGCCCCTGCTCTCTATGGCCTCGCAGACCAGGCCCACGGCCCGGTGGCAGAGGGGTCAGGAGGGCGTGAGCAGGACGGCGTCGGCGCCGTCTTCGACAAGCTTGCCGGCGACCTCGGGGGCCGTCCTCTCCCGGAGTGAGGCCGTTTCGTGAGTGGCACCCATAAATGAGAAGTGACGGGGGCTCAGGCCGCCGATAAAGCCCTCTTCGGCCAGGCCGCGCAGGGTCCACAGGGGGAAGACGGCGTCGAGATCGGAGCCCTCATCGGAGCGGTGGTAGGCGTGGGTCCAGGTAAGTTCCCTGGCGCCGGATGGGATCTCACGGTAGGAGCAGTCCCCGGCGGGATCGTCTATGTCGAAGCGCGGCTGTTCGGGCAGATGCACGCCGCCGGTCGTGACGAGCGCGAGTTTGCTCTCCCGAAGAGGTTTCTTCGGCCGGGCGAAGGGGGCCATTAGACGTTGAAGCGGATGAGTACGGTGTCACCGTCCTTGACGACGTAGGCGCGGCCTTCGAGCCGGATCTTGGCCTCTTCTTTGGCCTTGGACCAGGAGCCGGCGGCGACGATGTCCTCCCAGTCCCCGGCGTCGGCCGCGATGAAGCCGCGCTCCATGTCCGTGTGGATGCGCCCGGCGGCGGAGCGGATCGTGGAGCCCTCACGCACGGTCCAGGCCCGGCTCTCCTTCTCCCCGGCGGTGAAGAACGTGACGAGCCCGAGCAGGCGGTAGGCCACCCGCACGAACTCCTGGAAGCCCGTGGTCTCAAGACCTAGCATCCCCAGGTACTCCCGCGCCTCTTCCTCCCCGAGCTCCACCACCTCGGCCTCGAGCTTCGCGGAGAGGCGCACGACCTCGGCGCCCTCTCGCGCGGCCAGCTTCTCGA
>JACDFX010000531.1 GCA_013815575.1 Rubrobacter sp. | reverse complement strand
CTTCGACTCATTGGCCCAGACCGGCTGGTTGCAGGACCACCTGGAGGACCCCGGCCTGCGCGTCGTGGACATCCGGGGTTACGTCAGAAAGACCGACATCGGCGGAGGCCGCCAGAGGGCCGAGTACCTACCCGCCCGCGGGGAGTACGACGAGTCCCACGTCCCCGGCGCCGTCTTCGTGGACTGGACCCGCGACATAACCGACCCAGACGACCCCGTCCCCGCCCAGATCGCCCCGCCCGACCGCTTCGCGGGCCTCATGGGCTCTTTAGGCATCGGCGACGACACCCACGTCGTCGTCTGCGACCACGCGGGCGGCCAGTTCGCCACCCGCCTGTGGTGGGCGCTCATGTACTACGGCCACGACCGCGTCTCCGTCCTCGACGGCGGCTGGAAAAAATGGACCGCCGAAGACCGCCCGGCCACCGCCAAGATCCCGCTTCCGTCGCCCGCCCGCTTCACCCCGAGGCCCAGGGCCGGCTGGCGCAAGGAGGCCGCCGGGGTTCTCGCCGCGGCCGAAGGCAGCGCCCTGGTGCTGGATGCCCGCGACGAGGGCCAGTACACGGGGGCGGTGACGAGGGGTGAAGGGCGGCCCGGGCGCGTTCCCGGCGCGAAGCACCTGCACGCGGACGGCCTCTTCGGGCCTGACGGCACCTTCCTCTCAGACGAGAGGTTGGAAGAGAAGCTGTTGGAGGCCGGCGTACCATGGGACAGGGAGGCGCCCGTGGTCGCCTACTGCAACGGCGGGGTGGCGGCGACCGTGCCGCTCTTCGCGCTGCACCGGCTCGGCTACGAGAACCTCTCCAACTACGACGGGTCGTGGAATGAGTGGGGTGCCAGGGAGGATCTTCCCGCCGAGCGGTAGGTATTTCTTCGAGAGGCAAGCCCGGTGCTACAATCTCGTGCGGTTATGGAGAGAAGCCAGGCAAAAAAGATCATTCTGTGGGTGCTCAGCCCGATCATGCTCCTGGCCGGGATCGCCCTTATAGCCTCCTTCTTGCTGGCCGGCCGCCTGGACAGCACGGCGACCAACAGCGAGGACCCCGGCGGCTTCAACGTGCCGAGGCTCGAGACCACCCAGGGCAACGAGGAGACGACCCAGGTAGGCCCAGAGGACAAGACCCTCAAGCTGACGGTACCCGCGATGTCCCGTATAGAGGACGACGAGGTCCCAAGCACCGACGGCGGCGACGAAGGCGCGCTCAAGAAGTTTGCCGCCATCCACCTCGAAGGCACCGGCTTCCCCTGGCAGGACGAGGCGAACGTCTATATCGCAGGCCACCGCCTCGGCTTCCCGAACACCGAGAGCTGGCTAACCTTCTGGGACATGGACAAGGTGGCGGTGGGCGACGAGGTCTTCGTCACCGACGCCGAAGGCACCGAGTACACCTACAAGGTCTTCAAGGACTTCACCGTCGGCCCCTCCGACACCTCCGTCACCGACCCCGAACCGGGCAAGAACATCCTCACCCTTCAGACTTGCACCCTCCCCGACTACTCGCAGCGTCTGGTCATCCAGGCCGAGCTCACGGATACGGCCGAGAAGGCCGCGTAGCGGCCCGAGTTTCTCAGGCCGAGCTTTCAGACACTAACGGTCGGCTTTTCATGAGGAGCCGGTAGCCCCTAGCCTCTCCCGAACTCCTGGGCTTTGAAGCGTTGGCCCGTCACTCCTTTTGACTCGTCGGAGGCCAGGTAGAGGAAGACGGCGGTGTTCTCTTCTGGGGTGATGCGGGTCTGGGGGTCTTCTTCGGGGTAGGCGGCGGCGCGCATGTCGGTGCGCATCCCGCCGGGGTCTACGGCGTTGGAGCGGATGTCGCGGTCTTCGAGCTCCGCGGCCAGGATCTGGCTGAGGCCCTCCACCCCGAACTTGCTGACGGAGTAGGCGCCCCACTCGGCCCGTCCCTCGACGCTGACGCCGCTGACGACGTTTATGACGGAGCCGCCCTCTCGAATGTGCGGGATGGCCGCCTTTGAGATGAGGTAGGGTCCGGTGAGGTTCGCGTCGATCACGCGCCGCCACCCATCCTCCGGATAGTCTTCTATGGCGACGCGGGGGCCGAGCAGGCCGGCGTTGTTGACGAGCACGTCGATCCCGCCGAACTCGGCGACGGCAACGTCCACGAGCCTCCGCGCGTCCTCCCCCTTCGAAACGTCCGCCGCGACGGCTAGCACTTTGACGCCGAGCCTTTCGAC
>JACDFX010000124.1 GCA_013815575.1 Rubrobacter sp. | reverse complement strand
GGTCTACGCTGTGGCGACCGTGGCGTTCCTGCCCGGCACCCCGCTCTCGCTTCTGGCGGGCCTGGTCTTCGGGCCCGTCTTCGGCGCCCTGTGGGCCGTAACCGGGGCGACCATCGGCGCGACCCTGGCCTTTCTGGTCGGGAGGTACGCGGCCAGGGGTCTGGTCGAGGGTTGGACGGCGAACAACGAGAGGGTCAAGAAGCTGGACGAGGGGGTCGAGCGGCAGGGCTGGCGGATGCTGCTCATCACCAGGCTCGTGCCCGTGTTCCCCTTCAACCTCCAGAACTACGCGTACGGGATTACGAAGATCGGGCTCGGCACCTACGTGCTCCTCACCGCGGTCTGCATCATCCCCGGCGCCGCCGTCTACACCTTCGCCGGGGGCTCCCTGGCGAGCGCCCAGCAAGACCTGACCAGGACCTTCGTCTACCTCGGGGTGGCCGCCGTATTCTTCGTCGCCGTCTCCCTGGTCCCCGGTTGGATCCGGAACCGGCGCAAGGAATAGAGCAACGTGCCAGTGAGCCGAAAGGTAGACGTCTCAGAAGGCGCGGACGCAAAAGGAGAGAATGATGTTTCCCAGAGAGAACTCCAACCCACCACGCCCACTTCCAGCGGTCGGGGTCCGCTCCCGCGGGGTGATCGCATGAAGACGACGCCTCCTCCGGAAGGTTCCCCTGTGGAGGTCGGAGAGCTCGCCGCGCGGGCGGCGGCGGTGCTGCGGAAGAACGACATGGGCGGGTGGACCCGTGCCGCGCCGAACCTCTACCCCCACCAGTGGAGCTGGGACTCGGCCTTTATCGCCATCGGGCTGGCGCACCTCGACGTTGGGCGCGCGGCCGCGGAGATACGGTCCCTCCTCGACCACCAGTGGAAGACCGGCAAGGTCCCCCACATCGTCTTTAACCCGGACGCACCGCCGGAGAGCTACTTCCCCGGCCCAGAGCACTGGGCCAGCGCCGCCGACTCCCCCGACGCCCCCTCCAGCCCGGCCCGTACCAGCGGCCTCTGTCAGCCTCCGGCCCACGCCATCGCCGTCCGGCGCATCCTGGAGGTCGCGGAGAAACGGGGCGAGGGGGTAGCCGAGGCGAGGGAGTTTCTGCGTGAGATCTACCCGAAGCTCCTGGCGTGGCACCGCTACCTGGCGACCGCCCGCGACCCCGAGGGCTCGGGGCTGGTTACCATCTTCCACCCGTGGGAGAGCGGCACGGACAACTCCCCGCGCTGGAGCGCCGCCCTGGAGCGGGTCGAGGTCGGGGAGATGCCGGACTACGCGCGCCTGGACCTGAATTACGTCCCTGACCCCTCAGAGCGGCCGACGGGCCCGGAGTACGACCGCTTCATCTGGCTGGTCGAGGTCATCAAAAGGAACGGCTGCAACGACGCCGCCACCTACGACGCCAGCCCTTTCCTGGTCAAGGACGTGCTGGCGAGCGCGATCCTGGTCCGGGCAAACGAGGCTCTGCTGGAGATAGCCGAGGTCACCGGCGCCCCCGACGGGGACCGGGCCACGATCCGCGCCTGGATCGAACGCGGACGTGCGGGCCTCGACGAGCGCTGGGACCCGAGGCTCAAGCTCTGCCTCGACTACGACCTGCGCGCCGGAGAACCGCTAAGAGCCCGTACCATAGCCGGCTTCGCACCCCTGATCTCCGGCACCGAGAGGCCAGAGCGGCTTCGGGCCCTCCTCGACGCACTCGACTCGCGGGCGTTCGCTGGGCACCCGAACCTGCGCTGGCCGCTCCCGCCGAGCACGAGTCCTGAAGAACCGGAGTTCCACCCCAGAAGCTACTGGCGCGGCCCTACGTGGCCCGTCATGAACTGGCTCCTCTGGTGGTCGTTGATAGAGGCCGGAGAGAAGGAGAGGGCGGTCCGGCTCAAGAGCCAGGGCCTCGCGCAGCTCTCAGACGGGCGCTTCGGCGAGTACTACGAGCCCTTCACCGGCGAGCCCCTTGGCTCGGACGGGCAATCCTGGACTGCGGCCGTCGCCCTCGACTGGCTGGCCAACGAGGAGGTATCAGAGAAACCGTGACCTATCAACCGATACAGGACTACGGGATCATCGGCGACATGCACAGCGCCGCCCTGGTCGGGACGGACGGCTCCATAGACTGGCTGTGCTTCCCCCACTTCGACTCCCCGAGCGTCTTCGCCGCCATCCTGGACGACGAGAAGGGGGGCCGCTTCAAGATAGCGCCGGCGGAGGACGGCTCCACCCGCAAACAACTCTACTGGCCCGACACGAACGTCCTCATTACGCGCTTCTTCACGCCGGACGGGGTCGGTGAGGTCATCGACTACATGCCCGTCGGCGTCCAGGAGAACGGGCACGGATACCATCAGCTCGTCCGCCGGGTCAGGGTGGTGCGGGGCGAGATGAGCTTCCGGATGGAGTGCTCCCCCGCCTTCGACTACGCGCGGGCGGAGCACGAGACGGAGATATCCGAGGAGGGAGCGGCTTTCAGCACGCCCGAGCTATGCCTGAGCCTGTCGACGCGCGTCCCGCTGCGGGAGAGCGCGGGCACGGCTGTCGCCGAATTCTCCCTGGATGAGGGCGCGTCGGCGGTGTTCGTGCTGCGGGAGAGCAAATCCGGAGACCGTTGCGAGCCCTCGCCCTCCGAGAAAGAAGAAGACGAGCTGTTCGTGCAGACCGTGGAGTACTGGCGCCGCTGGCTCTCGAAATGCACCTACACGGGGCGCTGGCGCGAGGTCGTCCAGCGCTCGGCGCTGGCGCTCAAGCTTTTGACCTTCGAGCCGACGGGGGCGATGGTGGCGGCGCCCACGATGGGGCTGCCCGAGGGCGTCGGCGGCGAGCGCAACTGGGACTACCGCTACACCTGGATCCGGGACGCCGCCTTCACCCTCTACGGCCTCCTGCGAATAGGCTTCACAGAGGAAGCCAGGGCGTTCATGGGCTGGATCGAGGCCCGCTGCCGGGACTCCGGAACCGACGGTTCCCTGCAACTCATGTACGGACTGGATGGGCACCACGACCTGACCGAGGAGACCCTGGACCACCTCGACGGTTACCGCGGCTCGCGGCCGGTCAGGCTCGGCAACGGCGCCTACGACCAGTTGCAACTGGACATCTACGGCGAGCTCATGGACGCCGTCTACCTCTACAACAAACACGGCAACCCCATCTCCTACGACCTGTGGACCCGTTTGAGGACCCTCATTAACTGGGTCTGCGACAACTGGCAGCGCGAAGACGAGGGGATCTGGGAGATCCGAGGCGGGCGGCGCCACTTCGTCTACTCCAAGCTCATGTGCTGGGTCGCCGTAGATCGGGGCCTCAGGCTCGCCTCCAAGCGCTCCTTCCCCGCCGACCGGGAGCGGTGGCTGAAGGTGCGCGACGAGATCTACGAGGAGATCATGGACAGGGGATGGAGCCCCCAGCGTAATGCCTTCGTCCAGTCCTACGACGACGACACCCTCGACGCCTCCAACCTCATCATGCCCCTCGTCTTCTTCCTCGCCCCCAACGACCCCAGGATGCTCGGCACCCTCGACGCCACCAACCGGCCTCCGCGCGACGGCGGGCTGGTCGCGAACAGCCTCGTGTACCGCTACGACGTCGAGAAGTCCTCGGACGGGCTCGCGGGCGAGGAAGGCACGTTCAGCCTGTGCACGTTCTGGCTCGTCGAGGCGCTGACGCGCGCGGGGAGGGTGGACGAGGCGCGCCTGATGTTCGAGCAGATGCTCGGCTACGCCAACCACCTCGGGCTGTACGCCGAGGAGATCGGGCACTCAGGCGAGGCCCTTGGCAACTTCCCGCAAGCCTTCACCCACCTGACCCTCATCAGCGCCGCCTTCAACCTCGACCGGGCGCTCGGAAAAAACAGCTAGAGAAGGAGAAATTTTGACTGAACCGATGAACGAGTACGGCGTCGTGGGCCTGGGCCTGATGGGCGGCAACCTCGCCCGGCAGGCGCTGGAGAAGGGCATCCGCGTGGTTGGCCACACTCTGGAAGGCGCCCCGCCGGACATGGTGGAGGCCGGCCTCGTCGAGGCCTCGTCCCTGAAGGACCTGAAGGAGAAGCTCGCAGCGCCCCGGGCGGTGTTTCTGTACGTCCCGGCGGGTCCTGTGGTGGACGAGCTCCTCGACAATCTCGCCGAAGAGCTCGACGAAGGCGACGTCCTGGTGGACGGCGGCAACTCCTACTGGGGGGACTCGATCCGCCGCCACGAACGCCTCAAGGAGGAAGGCGTCCAACTCGTGGACCTCGGCACGAGCGGCGGCTTCGACGGCGCGCGCCACGGGGCCTGCTTCATGGCCGGGGGCGAGCCGGATGCGATGGCGCGGGTCGGGCCGATCCTTGAGGAGCTCGCGGTAGAAGGCGGGTACGTACACGCGGGTCCCCCGGGATCCGGGCACTTCACCAAACTCGTCCACAACGGCATAGAGTTCGGGATGCTCCAGGCCATCGGCGAGGGCGTTGACCTGCTGGAGCGTTACCGAGACGACCTCGACGTGGCCGAGGTGCTGCGCTGCTACCGCCACGGGTCGGTGATCCGGTCCTGGCTCATGGACCTGATGGAGGCCGCCTACCGCGAGAACGGCGGCACGGACGAGATACCGGCCTACGTCGAGGACACGGGCGAAGTGAACTGGCTCGTGGACGACGCCCTGCACATGGAGGTGTCCATACCCGTGATCTCGCAGTCCGTAATGCAGCTCTTCGCCTCGCGCGACAGCGAGAAGAACTGGGCCAGGGCAGTAGCCATGATGCGCCACGGCTTCGGCGGACACCCCTACGGCTCCGACGAAGCGGTCGTACGCGAGCGCAGGGAAGGACGTATTGGAGGTTTCCTGAGTGAATAGGGCCACCTCACGCGTACTAACCGAATTAACGGGAAGACAGCGCTCATGGGAGGAAGCGGAGAGGGCGCCCGCGCAGTCGAGGTCCGCACACCGACCAGAAAACCTTCCCGTTGCGCTCCCGTTGTTCCAGACCGCTATCCTGGTGGTCGAGGAAGAAGGGGGGTATCGACGTGCTGCTCGCTGGTGACATAGGCGGCACAAAGACCGCCCTGGCAGTCTTCTCCCCCGATGATGGGCCGCACGCACCGGTGGTGGAGGAGATTTTCGCGAGCGCCCGCTACCCGAGCCTTGAAGCGCTCGCGAGCGAGTTTCTGGAGGAAAACGGCCTGCCGGTGGACCGCGCAAGCTTCGGTGTCTCCGGCCCGGTGACCGGCGGCAAGGTCGCGGCCACGAACCTGCCCTGGGAGATGGACGAGGCACGTTTAGGGAAAGCCTTGGGCCTACGATCGGTTCGCCTGCTCAACGACCTGGAGGCGATCGCGCGCGCCGCGCCGTTCTTGGGGTCCGAAGACCTCCACACCCTGAACGCGGGGACGCCGGATCCCGAGGGCGCCCTGGCGGTGATCGCACCGGGCACCGGGCTCGGAGAGGCTTTTCTTACTCGAGAAGGCTCGGGGTACCGGGCCCATCCCTCCGAGGGCGGCCACGCCGACTTCGCGCCTACCGGCGAGCTCGAGCTGGGACTGCTGCAGCACCTCCTGGACCGCTTCGGACACGTCAGCTACGAGAGGGTCTGCTCCGGACGGGGGCTCCCCAACGTCTACGGCTATCTAAAGGAGATCGGGCACGCCGAGGAGCCGTCCTGGCTCGCCGAGAAGCTCGCCGCCGCCGAGGACCCCACGCCGATCATCGTGGAGGCGGCCTCGGACCCCGAGGCGCCATGCGAGCTCTGCGTCGCCGCCCTGGACGTCTTCGTTTCCGTCCTGGGCGCCCAGGCCGGGAACCTGGCCCTCACGGTGGTGGCGACCGGCGGCGTCTTCCTCGGCGGCGGTATCCCGCCGCGTATCCTGCCCTTCCTCGATC
The DNA here is from genome assembly GCA_013815575.1 of Rubrobacter sp. GTDB lineage: Bacteria > Actinomycetota > Rubrobacteria > Rubrobacterales > Rubrobacteraceae > Rubrobacter_D. The sequence continues at coordinate 302 of JACDFX010000124.1, read as the reverse complement.
GCGGCCGCTTCGCGGAGGCGTTCGGGCGCAAGGGCCGCTTCTCCGAGTTGCTGGGCCGCGTGCCGGTACACGTGATCCTGAACCCGAAGGTCGCGCTCGTCGGCGCGGCCCGCTACGGACTCGAAACATACGAGGATGAGCTCGTCGACCAGCCAACGAAAGGAGGTTGAGAAGCCGTGAAAACAGATAACGCCTTGCTCGACCGAAATTGTGTAAATGCTCTGCGCTTTCTGGCCGTGGACGCGGTCGAGAAGGCCGGCTCCGGCCACCCCGGAACACCGATGGGTGCGGCGACGATGGCG
>JACDFX010000123.1 GCA_013815575.1 Rubrobacter sp. | reverse complement strand
CGCCGTTCCCCGCGCCACCGCAGGCGGCCAGCAGCGACGCCGCGGCCAGTAAAAACATCACCAGGACTATAGATCTCAAGACAGACGCTCCTCGTCTTCGGACACACATTTCATTGGTCCCCGGTCGGCTACGAGGTGGGACGTGGCGCGGATCAGAACGCCGGATGGAACACTATGCTCCACCCCTCCTCCTCAACCATCCGGGGATCAGGGAGACGACGACGAAGAAGACCGCCGCCACGCCCAGGTAGACGAAGGTCCTCCCGAGGTCATCCCTCGCGCTCGCCAGCGAGCCGCCGGCGAACGTGTACACGACCGTCCCGGGCACGATGCACAGGGCGGTAAGTACCACGTACGTGCCGCCCCCTATTCCGGTCGGGCCGTAGGCGTAGTTCTGCAGGTTGAAAGGGAAGATGGGCACCAGGCGCGTGATCAGCAACATCCTCCAGCCGTGTTTCTCCACGCCATCGTCGAGCTTCCTGACCCGCTCGTTCTCCGCGGTCCACCCCTCCACGAGCCCGCGGGCGGCGTACCTGCCGATAAAGAAAGCCAGCGTTGCCCCGACCGTAGCTCCAGCGACCGTCCACACGGTCCCCCACACCGGCCCGAAGACCAGCCCCGCGAGCAGCGACAGCGGCGCCCCCGGCAGGAAAGCCACGGTCGCCACGACGTAGAGGGCGATGAAGACGACCGGGGCGATAGCGCCGAAGCCGTCTATCCAGTTCTTCAATCGGTCCAGGCTTTCGAGACCGATAAGCCCGGTCAGCCCCGTAACGCGTGCCACTAGGAGGGCCAGGAGCAAGGCCGATCCTACGAAGGCGATTTTGACCAGGGTCCTCCGGCTGATGCGCCCTCCAGGGGCTCCGGGTTTCCGCTGCGGCTCGCTTCCGGCCCGCGGCCTCTCGCGCCGCCGGGTCACGAACGCCTCAGCAGGCGGCGGGCTCCGAAGAAGACGGAGAGAGCCCTGCGGGTACGGTCGTTGAAGAGCCTCTCGCGGTAGTAGTTGTCCGCGGCCCGCTGGTTGGCCTGGGAGAGCGTCGGGTAGACGTGGATCGTGGTGGAGAGCGCCTGCACGGGGATGTCCTTTTGCATCGCGAGGACCACCTCGTGGATCAGGTTCCCCGCGTCGGGACCTACGATGTGGCCGCCGAGTATCCTGCCGCGCTTGCCGGACACTATCTTGACGAACCCCGTCGTCTCCCCGTCTGCCATCGCCCGGTCCACGTCCGCGAACGGCTGGCGGAAGACCTCGACCCGGTCGTGCTCCCGCCGGGCCTGCTCCTCCGTGAGACCGACCCTGGCGACCTCGGGATCGGTGAAGGTCGTCCAGGGAACGACGCGGTAGTCCGCCTTGGACTTGACGGGAAAGAGGGCGTTCCTGAGCGCGGTGCGCCCCTGGTACTCCGCCACGTGGGTGAACAGGTACTTGCCGGTGATGTCCCCGGCGGCGTAGACGTTCGGGGCGGTGGTCTTGAGGTGTTCGTCTACCACGAGGCCCCACCCTTCGAGCCCGATCCCCGCGTTTTCCAGGGCCAGGCTGCCGACCGTTGGGGCGCGGCCGGCGGCTACCAGGATCTCCGCCCCCCGCGCCTCCACCTTCTCCCCCTGTCCGTTGACCGCCGTGACGACCTTCTCGCCATTCTCCAGGCGAACCTCCTCAGCCCTGTACCCGCCGCGGAAGTCCACGCCGCCGGAGACGAGGACGTCCTTCAGGACCTCGCCCACCTCCGGGTCCTCCTTCGGCAGCGGGAGCGGGGACGACGAGAGCATGGTCACACTCGAACCGAATCGGGAGAAGATCTGGGCGAACTCGCACCCTATCGGTCCCGAACCTATAACTATGAGGGACCGTGGCAGCCTCTCCAGCTCCAGGGCCTCGACGTTCGTCAGGTAGCCAGCCTCTTCGAGCCCCTCGACGGGCGGCGCGGTCGGGTGCGAGCCGGTCGCGACTATGACGCTCGCGGCCTTGAGGGTGCGGCCGTCTATAGACAAGAGGTCGGGCGCCTCGAAGCGGGCCTCGTCCTCGAAGACGTCCACGCCCAACTCCCTGAACCTAGCCGGGCTGTCGTGCTCGCCGGCCCGCTCTATGACACGCCTCATGCGAGCCATCACGGCGGGGAAGTCCACCTCGGAGTCGGTGCCCCTGACGCCGTACTCTTCCGAGTGCCTGACCAGGTGCGCAACGCGGGCGCTCTTTACGAGGGCCTTGGTCGGCACGCACCCGCGGTACAGGCAGTCGCCGCCCAGCTTGTCCCGCTCGACGAGGGCCACCCTGGCCCCGAGGGACGCCGCCCCGGCGGCTGAGACCAACCCCGCCGTTCCGCCCCCTATCGCGACCAGATCGTATCTCTTCGTCATGCAAGCCTTTCTTTTGGCACACGGTCCGCTCCGGTGGGCGACGCGCGTGCGCCGCCCCTCCCCGTACGTAGACGCCTGACGCCCCGGATTTCTTACTTGCCCCAAAAGAGAACGCGGTCCGGACTATCAGGACCTTCGCGACGCGGTATGGAGGCGGTCCGGTATGTAGAATGTTCTCCCATGTTCTGCACGCCGGGTACCGAAGATTTCTTGTGAGGAGGCGCACCAACGAGGAGTGGCTCGCGGGGCTGCGGGGGCCGGACCGGGACAGGGTGATAGCGGACCTGCGGGCTGTGATCGTGCGCGGTCTCAAGGTAACCTTCGCCGGACGCGTGCGCGGTCTGGACGAGACGGCCGAGGACCTGGCGCAGGACGTCCTGATCCGGGTCATGGGCAACCTGGACTCCTTCAGGGGCGAGAGCCGCTTCACCACATGGGCGCAGAGGATCGCCGTCCGGGTAGCCTACACGGAACTGAGACGCCGACGCTGGCGCGATGTTTCGTTGCATGAGGTCGTAGAGCGTCACGAGGGCGGCCGGCAGCCCGACGCGCTCGCCGACCGGGGGCCGTCGCCCGAGCGGGAGACGTCGAGGAAGATGATGGCCGAGACCCTGCGGGGCTTTATCGTGGAGGAGCTTACCGAGAGGCAGCGGGGGGCGATGGTCGCGGTGATGTTCGAGGGGATGCCGCTGGAGGAGGCGGCCCGGCGCATGCAGACGAACCGCAACGCCCTCTACAAGCTGTTGCACGACGCCCGCAAGAAGCTGAAGCGGCGGATAGAGGCGGAGGGACTCTCGGCCAAAGAGATGCTGGAGGCGTTGGGCGATGGGTAAGATCCGGTACCCAGGGATGGTCTAGGTAGGAGATGAAAGAGAGAACACCACGGTGCTAAACCCGGAGGATCTCGGCAACCTGGCGCGGGCGCTTGACATGACCAGCGACGAGGAGCTCGCCTGCGACGAGTGCTTCGAGAAGCTGGACCGCTTCGTGGAGATGGAGCTCGACGGCCTCGATGCGGCATCTGCCATGCCGCTCGTCCAGGACCACCTGGACAAGTGCGGCGACTGCCGCGAGGAGTACCAGGCGCTCCTCGACGCCCTGCGCGTAGAGAAGGGATGGACGCCGGTCAGCCTCATCTGGGTCAGGATGCGGCGGTTCTTCCAGGGGGACCGAGGCCAGGGCTGATCTGGCCCGAAAGTTCTGCCCGTCTCGCCGCCCCCACACCAACTTGGATGTTGCGTGAGCCCTCAAAGCGGGTAGACCCCAGGTGCGATCCAAACTCTAGAGGAGGTTCCAAGAATGCCAAGAGTGTGCGTGTTTGACGTGAACGAGACGCTGCTGGACCTGTCCTCCCTGGACCCGCACTTCGAGCGAGCGTTCGGTGACGCCTCCGTACGCCGGGCCTGGTTCTTGCAGGTACTGCAGTCGGCCATGGTCGCCACGATAACGGACGCCTACTCGGAGTTCGGCGCCGTCGGGGCCGCGTCCCTCCAGATGACGGCCGAGCGTCTGGGCGTGGAGCCCTCGGAGGAGGATCGCCAGAAGATCCTGGGCGGGATGCGCGAGCTTCCCCCCCACCCGGAGGTGGCGGAGAGCCTCGATCTCCTGCGCGACGCCGGCATCCGTCTGGCCGCGCTCACGAACTCGACGCAGGCGGTCGCCGAGGTCCAGCTAAAGAACGCCGGGCTGGCCGACCGCTTCGAGCAGATCCTGTCCGCGGACGCGGTCAAGCGCCTCAAGCCGGCCCCCGCGCCGTACCGCTTCGCGGCGGAGAGCCTCGGGATCTCGGCCGCCGAGCTGCGCCTCGTGGCCGCCCACTCCTGGGACGTGGCGGGTGCCATGCGCGCCGGCTGCGCCGCGGCCTTCGTCGCCCGGCCCGGCATGGTCCTCGACCCGCTGGCCGAGGCCCCGGACGTGGTTGGCGCCGACCTGCGGGAGGTGGCCGAAAAGATCCTGGACGCGGAGAACGGTTGAGTTCCCTGGCAAGGACTGGCGGGTAGACCGTGCCTATCGGGCCCGGGTAAGCCTCTCCGTATAGCGCGCCTTCCGCCGACCCAACATCATCGATTACGGTCTCAGGTCAGTAACCCTCGGGAAAAGGAGCGGGACATGGAATCCAGGAACGTCGAGGTCAACGGCATCCGCATGCGTTGGGAAGAGGGGGGCGAGGGACCTCCGGTGGTCTTCGTCCACGGCATACCCACCTCGCCACGGCTCTGGCGGCACGTCGTCCCCCGGGTTCGGGGCGCGCGCTCGATGGCCTGGGAGATGGTCGGTTACGGCGCCTCCATAGACGAGGGACGCGAACGCGACATCTCCGTGGCGAAGCAGGCTGAGTACCTCGCCGCCTGGATGCGGGCCGTGGGGCTCGACGAGGGCGCCGTCGTCGTGGGACACGATCTCGGCGGGGGCGTGGCCCAGATCCTCGCGGTGCGCCAGCCGGAGCTCGTGAGGGGACTGGTGCTCGCGAACGCCATCTGCTACGACTCCTGGCCGATACCCAGCGTCAAGGCGATGCGGGCGATGGGTCCCGTGGTCGAGCGCCTGCCCGACGGCGTCTTTCGCCTCATCTACGCCAACTTCCTTCAACAGGGCCACGACGACCGGGAACGCGCGAGGGAGTCGATCGGCGAACACTGGCCCTTCTACGAGGGCGCCGGGGGCGCCGCGGCCATGATTCGGCAGGTCCGCTCCCTCGACGTCCGGGACACGCTGGCCGTGGCCGACCGCTTGCCGCGCCTCGACGTTCCTGCTCGTATAGTCTGGGGCGCGGCCGACGCTTTCCAGAAGATCGGCTACGGCTACCGGCTGGCCTACGAGCTCGAGGCGCCGCTCGACCGGATCGAGGGCGGCAAGCACTTCGTCCCCGAAGACCACCCGGAGAGGGTGGCGGCGGCCGTGAACGAACTGCTTTAGCGCATCTCGCCGCCCGGTAAGAGCTGCCGGGCATCGGTTAGCGCCAAGCAAGGACCGGTCGAAGCTCTCAGCGCCAGATCCTGAGCGTCCCGTCCTCGCGTCCCACCGACACGAACGAACGTCCCTCGAAATCCTCCGCGGAGGCCAGGTTCGTCGTCATCACGCCGACCCGCCTGGCCAGTAACCCGACGCCTGTCCCCGGCACCGCGAACCGGAGGAGAAGCCAGCGTGGATCAGGCTCGGGGAGCCGGTAGCGTGAATATCCGAGGTGATCGTGTACCATGAGGGGCACTGTGTTTAGACTGCGCAAGATAGCGTTCGGGGTGCTTCCCGTGCTGGTGGGAGAGCATGAAAATCTCGGGGGGCACCGAGCGCGTAAAATCTGCGGAGCATGGACGATCCGGCACCAGAATGCGCACCTCAACCCCCACTGATCTACCAGATCAAGTTCTTCTTGCGCGGGATCAGCCCCATGATCCTTAGACGGCTTCTGGTGAGAAGCGACATGAGCCTCGCCGACCTTCATTACGCCATCCAGATCGCCATGGGCTGGGAAGACTTCCACCTGCGCCGCTTCTCGATCCACGGCAAAGTCTACGGCAATGAAGATGCCAACTACATCGTTCACTATGACGCTCCGGGGAAACCCACGCTGGAAGGCTTTGCGTTCGAACCGAATGAGAAGTTCCTCTACGAGTACGACTTCATTAGCTGGTGGCAGCACGAGGTTCGCGTGGAGAAGATCCTGCTACTCGACGCGAAGAAGAGCTACCCGGTGTGTATAGGCGGCAGGCGAGCATGTCCACCGGAGGACTGCGGCGGTCCCTGGGACTATCAGAAGCTATTGCACGCTGGATTGAACCCCTTCCACAA
>JACDFX010000530.1 GCA_013815575.1 Rubrobacter sp. | reverse complement strand
GATCTCCGCGGACGTTATCCTTTCGAGCTCTCTGGCGCGTTCGGGGGTGCCGAAGGCGTCAGCCAGGAGGGAGCGCCAGGGCGAGAGGCCAACCCATTGCAAATCTCCCACGGCCGGGGCGCCTCTGCGTCCGACCAGGGCCGCCATCTCGCGCAGGGAGTCCTCCCGGTCCTCGCGGGCGGCGGAGTCCACGATTACGCGGTCGGTGAGGTCGGACATCGCGGTGAACTCCGGCGAGCGGGGCGAGAAGGCGCCCGGATACCAGAGAAAGGTGGGGAGGTCCGGGATCAGGAGCGGCCCCGCCAGGCTTTCGAGGTGGTTGGCGGGCGGGCCCTCGGCGTGGATGGTCACCTGCTCGGCGCAGACCTGGGCGCCCCCGCCGCCCCTGATGTTGCAGAAGGCGGAGAGTTGGACGTCGACGTTCCTCTCGCCTTCGGGGTCGGAGATCAGGACGATGGCCCTGGCCGGGTAACGACCGGCCAGGTTCGAGACCGAGCGCGCTACGTCGGGGGCGGAGGCTTCGTCGGTGACCACGATCAGGTTCAAAACGCTGGAGCGGAGCGCGAGCGTGCCGTCTTCGTTGGCGCGGAGCTTGCCGAGCTCGTGCTCTATCTCCGCGACGCTCATCGGGCCGCCGCCCGGGGACTCTCTGGTCTCCCCGATCACGGGCGCCTCCATTCCCGCCCGTCGCGCTCTAGTAGCTCGTCAGCCTCCTCCGGCCCCCAGGTCCCAGCCGGGTAGAGTTCGACCTTCTTCTCCTCGGCCCAGCGGCGCATCACGGGGTCCAGGATGCGCCACGCGCCCTCGGCCTCGTCCGCCCGGATAAAGAGCGTCGGATCGCCGAGCATGAGGTCGAGCAGCAGGCGCTGGTAGGCGTCCGGGGCCTCCTCCAGAAAAGCCGTCCCGTAGAGGAGATCCATGTTCACGGAGCTGACCTCGAAGCCGGAGCCCGGGACCTTGGCCCCGATCTTCAGGGAGAGGCCCTCCTGGGGCTGGACGCGGACGACAAGCACGTTCGGCTCCAGACCCTCGGTGTCGTCGCGGGCGAACGGCGTGTGCGGCGAGGAGTGGAACTGGATGGCGACCTCCGTCGCCTTTTTCGGCATCCTCTTGCCAGCCCGCAGGAAGAACGGCACCCCGGCCCACCGCCAGTTGTCCACGAAGAGTCGCAGGGCGACGAAGGTGTCGGTGGCGGACTCGGGGTCCACGCTCTCCTCCTCGCGGTAGCCCTCTACCTCCTCGCCCCAGACCCAGCCGGAGGTGTACTGGCCGCGCACCGCGTAATCCTCCACCTCGCTCTCGGGGATCGGGCGCACCGCTTTCAAGACCTTCACCTTCTCCTCGCGCAACGACTCGGCGTCGAAGGCGACCGGCGGTTCCATCGCGGTGAGGCAGAGAACCTGCATGACGTGGTTCTGGACGATGTCGCGGAGGGCGCCCGCTTCCTCGTAGAAGGCGCCGCGGGTGCCGACGCCAATGTCTTCTGCGACCGTGATCTGGACGTGGTCCACGTAGTGCTGGTTCCAGATCGGCTCGAAGATGCCGTTGGCGAAGCGGAGCGCCAGGATATTCTGGACCGTCTCCTTGCCGAGGTAGTGGTCTATGCGGTAGATCTGGTCCTCGTTGAAGTAGCGCCGGATCTCCTCGTTGAGCTCCCTCGCGCTCCCGAGGTCACGCCCGAACGGCTTCTCGACCACGAGCCGCGACCACCCGCCGTCCTCCCCCTCGTTCATCCCAGCCTCGCCCAGCCGCTCGACGATGGTCGGAAAGAGCGAAGGCGACGCCGACAGGTAGAAGGCCCGGTTCCCCTGCGTCCCCCGCTCGGAGTCCAGCTCCTTCAAAAAGCCCTTCAACTCGTCGTAGGTCTCAGGCTCTTTCGAGTCGCCCGGCAGGTAGAAGATGCCGCCCGCGAAGGACTCCCACACCTCATCGCTGACCCCGCCGGAGACGTGTTCCTCCAGCGTCTCGCGCAGCTTTTTGCGGAACTCTTCGTGGCTCATTTCCGTCCGCGAGATACCGACCACCGCCATCTCCATCGGCAGCCGCCGCTGCGAAGCAAGCTCGTACAGCGCCGGCACGAGCTTGCGGGAGGTCAAATCCCCGGAAGCCCCGAAGATGACCACGACCCCCGGATCGGGGACCCGCGGGAGCCGCCCCTGGTCGCTCAGAGCGTTTTGTAAGGCTTTCGTATCCGCCACTACAG
>JACDFX010000529.1 GCA_013815575.1 Rubrobacter sp. | reverse complement strand
CTCCAGGGGCTTGAGGTTGAGGTCTTTATAGCGAACGGTGACCGTTATGTCCGAGGCGATCTCACCCCTCTTGATAGCCGGCAGGAGGTTGTCCAGGGTGTCCCAGTAGCAGGCGATCTTGGCGCCCGGGGCGAGCGAGGTCAGGCCTTCCTCAAAGAAGGGGAGGTCGCTTAGCACCTGGCCGTCGGAGCTCTGCACAGGGTCGGAGAACTCGAAGGTGATGTCCTTGGCCGGGCCCTGGCCGACGTTCTGGACGATGATGTTCATGTTCGGCAGGTTCGCGTAGTCTTCGGAGACCGTGATCAGGGGCCTCCCGCCGCCCGCGGTGTGCTCGGTACGCATCTCCTGGACCATCTCCTGGGTGGCGCGGATCGAGAAGTAGTAACCGAATCCGATCACCACGATAAAGATGGTCTGCAAGATGGGGGCCGCGATCTGGGCGATGGTAAGTAAGTTCAAGGTTCCTCCTGCGTAGCTTCGCCGCAGGTATTGTATCCGCGACCCTCCGGGCCAACCACGTTCTCGCGATGAACCGGAGCCCCCGCGTGCGCGGGGGCTCCAGGAGAAGCTGCTCCGGCACGGGCCGGTCAGCCGGTCAACTCGACCGGGTTCCGCCAGCCGTCGAGCGCTTCCCGGCGGGGGGTCAGGTGCACCTCGGGGGTCCCCTGGTCCTCGAGGAACGAGATTGCGTCTTCGCAGAGGGCTTCGCCCTCGCCGGGACGGCTGCGCCAGACGTTGTTCGTCTCGCCCGGGTCGGTGCGGAGGTCGTAGAGTTCGGGCTGGTCGTTTGGGCCGCCGAGGATCGCGGAGCGCTCGCGCGTGGTGACGGTGAGGGGCATGTAGCTTGCGACCTTGCGGGGCGTGGAGTCGACGGCCGTCGTGATCTCCCCCTCCGCCATGTACAGCGGCCAAGAGCTGACCACGAACGGCCGGTGCTCACTCTTCTGCCCGGTGAGCACGCCCCCGAAGGACTCGCCCTTCATGGTCATCGGGTTACAGAGGCCGGTAAGGTCCAGAATCGTTGGCGCTATGTCCGGGGCGGTGGTCATGGCCTTGCGGTGGCCCGGGATAAGGCCGGGGCCGCGGGCGATGAGGGGGATGCGGCTGATCTCGTTGTACAGCGGCGACCACTGCACGGTGAGCAGCCACGATTCGGAGAGCCAGGCCGGCATGTTGGAGTTCTCCGAAACAACTGCTTCGGGTTCGTGGACCCACTCGGCCTTGCCGAAGTAGTCATGCTCGCCGAAGTAGAAGCCGTGGTCGGTGGTGAAGATTACGATGGTGTTGTCGCGCAGGTTCAGGGCGTCGAGCTTGCCGAGGAAGCGACCGATCCAGAAGTCAACCATCGTGACCTCGCCGCAATAAGTCGCGTGCGCGAGCTCGACGTCTCTCTCGGTAAGACCCGCCTCCCGCCAGTTGCCGTAGGCGGGGTAGATCTGCTCCCCCTCGAAGCTCTCCCTGTACTGCTTCGTGTAGTAGTCCGGCGCGTCCCAGGGCTCGTGCGGGTCCCACGTGTCAACGTACAGGAAGAAGGGCTCGTCGTGGTGCCGCTCCAGCCACCTCTCCGCCTCGGACATCGTCCGCGCCACGAGCCGGTCCTCTTCCCTGGTCCACGTCGAGCGCGCGTCGGCCCGCTCGTGGGGCCTGGTGTCGTCCCCCTGACCCCTCACCCAGATAAAGTCGTCGAAGCCCCGATCGTAGCCGAACCCATTCCTGATTTAGAACGGCGTATCCACGACACCCATCGTCGTGTACCCCGCCGCGGACATCACCTCCGGCAGCGTCGTCAGGTGCCTGGGTAAAGGCTCCCAGCCCATGTGCGTGTACGAGAACGTCCCCGTCAGGATGTCAGCCCGCGCCGGCATCGTCGGGAACGACGAGGCGACGTGGTGGTCGAACACCGCCGACTGGCGGGCGAAAGCGTCCAGGTAAGGGGTCTTGATGTACGGGTTCCCGTAGGCCCCGATATGGTCCCGCCGGAACGTGTCCGCCACGATCACCACGACGTTCGGTCGATCCATCTCTTCCTCCCGCTAACTCTTCTCGTAGTCCAACGGGGCGATACCCTACAACATACTTCACCCAATTACTAGACAAACTTCGGAAACCCACGAGAAAATGTGTCGGGTGGTCCCCGGGCGCAAGATTTGGCGGCGCTCAGGTACCGCAGGTTACCGTATTCGCGGGTGGGTTCGGACCCACTC
>JACDFX010000528.1 GCA_013815575.1 Rubrobacter sp. | reverse complement strand
GGCTCATGCCTATGGATCATACGACGGGGAGCCCGGTGCCGTTTCTCTGGAGAAGTGGTTAGATTACGTCCGGAGAGAAAAGAAGGTTTGGAGTCTTATGGAGTTACAGAACAAAGACGAGATACGGAACGAGATCCTGCAGACCTGGCTTCGCAGCGCCTGGGTCTACCCGTTCGAGGGTTCCGACGGAAAGAGCTACCTGCGCCTGACCCCGGGCGGGCGGTTAAAGATCCGGCGCAGGATCGGCGAACTCGAGAACTCTCTGGGCGTCGAGGGCGAAGAGTTGGCGAAGCAAGAGGAGGCCGGCACCCTGCCCGTCGAGCGCGACCACCTGGAGCTGGCGGTAATGGTTCAGGCCTACGACTCCGAGCGCCGGTTTATCCGGAGCCAGGGCAGCGTCCTGGGCACCCCGGCCGTGGAGCTTCAGGAGGATGAGTCGGCGGAAGGGTCCGAGTAAGGGTCCGAGTAAGGGCCAAGGGGGCTTTCGACCGCCTTCCAATCGGCGCGTGACGGGTGGCCGGGCAGGCGTCCAGATGTGGTGTCCGGGTCTTCCAGGACGCACATTGGATGGTGGAAAACCCGGCGCCCGAAGGTGGCGCGTCACCCCTGCCCGTGATAGGCTCTTCGGGCGACGGGCGCCCGCTTCGCGGCGGGGCGTCGCCGCTAGATGAGAGAGGGGGGACCTCTCCAAAGGCGCGTAACGTTGGTGTCGTCGGGGTGTGCCGAAGATCGCACGCGGAGGGTACGGGATCTTGAGCCTCATAAATCGGAAGAAGAGAGACAGGCAGTCCGGCCGCGGAAGCGGGTACGGGGATTACCGCCCCGGTTACGGGAGCACGGGCAGCCGCCGCTCGCGTCGTCGTCGCGGCGTCGCCGGCCCGATCATAATCATCTGCGCCCTCGTGGCCGTGCTGGTGGCCGCCGACTACTGGATGAATTCCGGTAAGGTCCATCGCGGCGTCGAGGTCGGCAACGTCTCCCTGGGCGGCATGGAGCCGGCCGAGGCCAGGGGGGTTGTCAGGGAGCGGGCACTGGGCCCACTGCAGGAGATAGAACTCAGCGGCCCCGACCGCTTCTCGCGCTCCGCCGAGGAGCTCGGCGTGAACTTCCACGTGGACGCGACCGTGGAGAAGGCCTACGCCGTGGGCCGCGATGGAAACGTCCTCGAGCGGCTCGGCGAGCGGCTCCGGGCCGCCTTCCCCGGAATTACCATAGACCCGAACATCAGCTACCGCTCAGAGAAAGTTCGGGCCGAGGTCGAGGAGATAGCCTCTCAGGTCAACACGTCCCCCCAGAACGCTTCGGTAGAGGTCGTCGGCTCCGAGGTGGAGGTCGGCGAATCCCGCGAGGGATACAAGTTGAACGTCGAGAGCACGATGACGAGCGTGGACGAGGCAATCGACGGCATGACCGGCGAGGCGAAGATCCGCGGCGAGGTGCTGGGGCCCCAGATCACGACCGCCGAGGCAGAGACGGCCGCCGAGAAGGCGCAGGGCGCCGTCGCCCAGCAGCTCGTCTTCGAGCACGAGGACAGGAACTGGACCGTCTCCCCGGCCGACGTGGGCGCGAGCCTCGACGTCGCGCCGAACAGCGGCAAGATCTCGGTGCTCCTCAACCGCGACCGCATGAGCGACCGCCTGGCCGCCATCTACTCCGACCTGTCGGCCAAACCCAAGAACGCCTCCTACGACTTCGACGATTCCGGTAACGTCGTCGTGCTCCCCAGCCGCGAGGGCCGCACCATCGAGTGGGAGAACCTGCTCGACTCCGTCGAGAACAACATCTTCGAGGGCAGGCGCGAGTATCAGGTTGGCACCACCGTCGAGAAGCCCAAGTACACGACCGCCGGCCTCGAAGCCAAAAAGCCGACTGAGCTTCTCGGCTCCTACAAGACCAACTACACGGCGACCACTGACCAGGGTGCGGAGCGTGTTGCCAACCTGGAGATGGCCTCGAGCGCCGTGAACGGCACGTTCGTGGCGCCGGGGGAGACCTTCTCCATGGTCGAGCAGGTCCAGGACCTGAATTACGAAGACGCGCACGTCATCGTGGATAGCAAGGAGGAAATCGCCGAGGGCGGCGGTCTCTGTCAGGTCACCTCCACGCTCTACAATGCGGTTCTCTACGCCGGCCTGCCGGTGGTGGAGCGCCAGCCGCACGACTCGCAGCTACCCTACATCAGGCCAGGGATGGACTCGACGGTGTGGTAC
>JACDFX010000122.1 GCA_013815575.1 Rubrobacter sp. | reverse complement strand
CATCTTCAGCTACATCAAGAAATTCCGCGAGCACGACATGCTCCTTCCGGACCGCAACACCGTAACGATGACCGTCCCGTTCATGCGGGCCTACTCCCTGCTGACCATCAAGACCTGCCACGAGCGCGGCGCGCACGCGATGGGGGGGATGGCGGCCCAGATCCCGCGCTCCGACGATCCCGAGTGGACCGAGTTCGCCAACAACAAGGTGCTGGAGGACAAGGAGCGCGAGGCGAAGGACGGCCACGACGGGACCTGGGTCGCCCACCCCGGGATGGTCGGTCTCGCCAAACAGGCCTTCGACGAGTACATGCCCCAACCCAACCAGATCGACAAGCAGCGCCCGGACGTGAATGCGAGCGCCGCTGACCTGCTGGAGAAGCCCGAGGGCCCCATCACGATGGACGGCTTTCGCAGCAACATCTCCGTGGGCGTGCAGTACCTCGCGGCCTGGCTCGCGGGCCGCGGCGCCGTCCCCGTCTTCAACCTGATGGAGGACGCGGCCACGGCAGAGATCAGCCGCGCCCAGGTGTGGCAGTGGATCCATCACGACCAGGGCATCCTCGAAGACGGCACCGAGGTGACGGTGGAGCTATTCCGCGAAGTGCTTGACGAGGAGCTCGACAAGATCAAGAACGACATCGTCGGCCCCGAGCGGTGGGAGAAGGACGAATTCGGCACCGCCGCCGAGCTCTTCGACCGCATCTCGACCCAGGACGACTTTGTCGAGTTCCTGACCCTCCCCGGCTACGAGTACCTGGACTAGAGGGGGCGAAGATCACCAGAGACGACAACAGGGAGCGCCGGGCGGAGGATGTGGTCTTCCGCCCGCCCCCGGTCCTCCTCCCCAGGTGCGTCGGACACGTACCCACGCCCGCAGGCGACGGACGACTATCATGCCTGAGTTGCATATATATGCGCACATAAATGCATGGTGTATCTTGTAGGGGCCGTAAGTAGAGAGCATAGGAGGACAAGGTGGAGAACGGAAAGAGCGGGACGACGCAGATAGCTGAGGCGTGGGAGGGCGAGCGCTGGGCCGGGGTCGAGCGGCCGTACACGGCTGATGACGTGGCGCGGTTGCGGGGTTCGGTGGTGGTCGAGCAGACGCTGGCGCGGATGGGTGCGGAGCGGCTGTGGGACCTGATGCACACGGAAGACTACGTCAACGCGCTCGGGGCGCTTACCGGCAACCAGGCCGTGCAGCAGGTCAAGGCCGGGCTCAAGGCGATCTACCTGAGTGGGTGGCAGGTCGCTGCCGACGCGAATTTGGCGGGGCAGATGTACCCGGACCAGAGTTTGTACCCGGCCAACAGCGTTCCGCACGTGGTGAAGAGGATCAACCAGGCGTTGCAGCGCGCAGACCAGATCCACCACGCCGAGGGCAAGAACGGCACCAACTGGTTCGCGCCCATAATCGCGGACGCCGAGGCCGGTTTCGGGGGCGCGCTCAACGTCTTCGAGTTGATGAAGAGCATGATCGAGGCCGGGGCGGCCGGCGTCCACTTCGAGGACCAGCTCGCCTCTGAAAAGAAGTGCGGTCACATGGGCGGCAAGGTGCTCATCCCGACCGGCCAGGCCGTCCGCAACCTCATCTCCGCCAGGCTCGCCGCCGACGTCATGGGTGTGCCGACCATCATCGTCGCCCGCACCGACGCCGACGCGGCCAACCTCGTCACCTCGGACATAGACCCGGCTGACCAGAGGTTCCTGACCGGGGAGCGGACGATGGAGGGCTTCTATAGGGTCAACGCCGGCATCGACCAGGCCATAGCCCGGGGCCTCGCCTACGCGCCCTACGCCGACGTCGTGTGGTGCGAGACCTCCATGCCGGACCTTGACCAGGCCAGGACGTTCGCCGAAGCCATCCACGCCGAGTTCCCCGGCAAGATGCTCGCCTACAACTGCTCGCCGTCGTTCAACTGGAAGGCCAAGCTCTCCGACGAGGAGATCGCGACCTTCCAGAAGCAGTTGGGTGAGATGGGTTACAAGTTCCAGTTCATCACGCTCGCCGGCTTCCACGCGCTCAACTTCTCCATGTTCGAGCTCGCCAGCGACTACCGCGAGCGCGGCATGGCCGCCTACTCCGAGCTCCAGCAGAAAGAGTTCGACGCCGAGAAGTACGGCTACACCGCCACCAAGCACCAGCGCGAGGTTGGGGCCGGCTACTTCGACGAGGTCGCCCAGGTCGTCGCCGGCGGCGCAGCCTCCACCACAGCCCTCACCGGCTCGACCGAGGAGGCCCAGTTCGACACGCCGGAGAACCCGAACACGGGGCTGCCGGGATCCACGGAGAACGAGCAGTTCGTCAAGTAGGCTTCAGGCTTCAGGGGGGAGTCGGGTTTTCCGGCTCCCTTCCTACGATAGGAAGGGGTACTGAATGACGAGGGAGAACGGCAGGGACGGAGAAGAACCCCGCGAGCAATCGCGAGTATTGGAAGAGGAGCGGCGTGGGGCGGGTTCCGATAGTGGGAGCAAGAGGTTAGAAGACGATTCATCCGCCTCGGGGACGGAAGATCCGGCCTTCTTCATCAAGCCTTCCGACGGAGAGTAGCCGTTCCGCTCGCTGGTCAGTAGGGGTTGAGAACTACTTCGTCGGGTTCCGAGTTCGGTTCAGTCTAGGGCCGCCGATGCGGGTAGCGAGAGACTCAAGTTCGTGAGGAGAAGCAGACTTAGAAGGGGCCAGGACGATTGCGTCTGGGGCAGGCTGGCCGCAGCGTACCTGACGGCTCCGAGCGTCACGTCTGGTGGCTGCTTGCCGGGCATGGATAATGTGGAGCATGGGTTTGAAGAGCAGGGAAGAGAGGTTGTTGCCAGGTGGCAGGCCTCGTTACGTCTGACTGTACGAGGGCGGCGGCGGGTCCGGCGCAGGTTACACGGCGGTGTTCACGGGGCTCTTCGATCTGAAGAAGCCCGGAGAGTATCCGTACATGCTTCTGGACGGGGGATCGGGAGGAGAGGGCGAGATCTATCGAGGGAAGCCGCCGGCCGAGAGAATCCGGGATGAGATCGCTTTCGAGGATTTGCCTGAGGATGTTCGTCGGAGGGTTCTGGAGGCGTACCGGGGGATGTGGGGCTGGAGGGGTGATTGAGGTTGCGGTTCGGGGGAACAATCGTCTCTGGCGATTATGAAACGGTTCTCTGGAGGCAGACGTGGACTTCGATCCGAACGATGCGCCCCGGTATCTGCAAGGCGTAGAGTACCCGGCGAGCAAGGGAGACCTCGCGTCGGCCGCAGAGGAGAACGGCGCGCCGGGGGAGTTGGTGGAGAGGATCGGGACGCTCGGGCGCCCGAGCTTCGATAGCGCGGACGAGGTCGTCGCGGAGCTGGAAGCTTCGCCGACCTCCGGGTGATGCGGTGACGGGCAGAGAGGCGCTCGTCCTGCCGCGCAGAAACGAGGACGCGGACTTCGAGAGCGGCTCCGTGTTCTTCGTAGGTACTGCGACCGTCGTCATCCGGTACGCCGGTTTCACCATACTGACCGACCCGAACTTCCTTCACGCCGGGGATCACGTCCACCTGGGCTACGGGCTGACGGCGAAGCGTCTGACGAACCCCGCCGTAGAGATTGAAGACCTCCCGCCGCTTGACTTCGTGCTGCTCTCGCACCTGCACGGGGACCACTTCGACCGCCTCGCCGAGCGGAAGCTGAACAAGGCTACACCCATCGTCTCCAACCACCATGCAACTTCCTACCTCGAAAAGGTCGGCTTCACGAAGACGCGGACGCTAAGGACCTGGGAGCCGCTCGCCGTGGAGAAGGGCGAGGCCCGCCTGCGGCTTACCGCGCTGCCGGGAACGCACGGCCCCGGGCCGCTCGGCGCGGTACTGCCGCCGGTGATGGGCAGCATGCTCGAGTTCGGGCGGGCGGGGGAGGAGGCCCGGATGCGGATGTACATCAGCGGGGACACGCTCGTTCACGACCGCCTGAGGGAGATACCCCGCCATTTTCCCGACATAGACCTTGCGATGTTGCACCTGGGCGGGACGAAGGTGCTCGGGATCTTCGTCACGATGGACGCCGAGCAGGGGTTGGAGGCCATGCGGATCATGGACGCCCGCACCACCATCCCGATCCACTACAACGACTACACCAGGTTCGAGTCGCCGCTGGAGGACTTCAAACGGGCTGTCGCTAGCGCAGGCCTCGACGACCGGGTCCACTACCTGGGCCACGGCGACACCTACGAGTTCGAGGTCCCCGCCGCGCGATAGGCCAGGCGGTAGCCACCGCTCTCTTTGACGGTAGGCGGCGTGGGTCCGAGGCGGCCGGTCAGCCTCGAAAGACCAGGTTTTCGGGCGGCTCGGTCATGCGCACCGAGTTGCCGGCTTCGCCTCCGACCTCCACCAGGTCGTCCAGATGGGTGAAGTGCGCCGTCGAGACCACCGTGACCTGCTCCTCCCTCGCCTCGAGCCATACCTTGAAACCCGATAGCGGGCCGCCCTCTCGCAGGTACTCGACCAGACGCCTGAACAGTTTGGGCAGGACCACGTGCTCCTTGGTCACCGACCGCAGGCCTTCCACCTCGAACCCCTCCGTGGTGCGGTCCTCGGCCCAGACGCCCAGGGTCTTGGCCCGTGCGCGGGCCACCTCCTCGGTCAGCGCGACGCGCAGGTCGTGAAACAGCCCCTCGTAGTAGGTCGGGTAGGCGAGGCCCTCTTCTATCAGGCGGTAATTCAGGCTGCGGCGCATGAGGTCCGCATCCAAGAACATCTCCGCGCCGTCGGGGACCCCGTCGGGAGCCCCGGCGTAGACGAAGGCGATGGGACGCCCGTACTCTTCCACGGAGCGGCTGAGTATGTATCCCTCGGTGCCGTCGTTGGCCCGGGTGACCTCGCTTCTCGACTCGTCCCACTCGACGCCCGTGATCCCGAGCCCGAGCAGCAGGCTCTCCTGGGCCGCGGTCGCCAGGCCGAGGGGCTGATGCTCCCCGACGTAGTGGGTCTCGAGCGTGTCTACCGCCTCGAAGCGCAGTTGCGCGTAGAACGGCTCGTCCTCCGGGTTGTCGTCGGGTATCAGCGGCAGGCCGGAGAGCTTGGCCCAGTTTGCGTCGTTCTCAGCCCGGAACCTGACGGAGTCACCGTCCGGGGAGTAGCCTACGACGTGAAAGGTTCCCTTGATGACGACGAACGGCATGATCCGGATCTCCTCTCTTGCAGCGTGCCTGGCGGACGGGGGACGCTGCCCTAACTAACCGGCCCGGATGACCCGCCTCAGGACGAGCGCGCCGGCCACGCCCGCGGCGAAATCGCGGGTCCTCCCGTGTCGGGCATGGCTGAGGCCGAAGCGGACGCCGTTGCTGACGCCGAAGCGGAAGAATCTCCCCCATTGGGGAGACCGGGCATCACCCCGCGCCGGGAGCAAGCCCAACCCGGCCACGAACGACAGGGCCCCGGCGAAGAGGGCGGCGCCGCCCACAGCCGTTCGACGCGATCCTTTAGGGGTCCTCCTTACAGCCAAATCTCCCACCCGCAACACCCTGCCCTCCTACTGCCGTCGGGTCCCGATAAACGTAAGGGAAGCGCGCCCGCAGAAGCTTACGGTAGTCCCGGGCGCCCCATGTTAAATGACGCGAAACCGCAGGTTAAATATGCGTGAAGGCCGCCATTGTGTCGGAACGAAAACGGGGTTCTCCGCCGGGCTCTCTCGCCCCGGACGTCTTACCCGTTCAGCGTCTCGACGAGCTCGAACTCTTCGACAACCAGGACCGTGTCGTCCGAGAGCGGGTTGCCCTCCTCCTCCATCTCCCCGGCCCAGGCCTCGCGGTGGTCCTGCCTGAAGGCCTCCGCGTCGTCCCCGAAGCCCTCGCCCCGGACGACGCCCGGGGCGGGGAGGCCGAAGGTCGTCTCGTAGACGGCGACCATCCGGACGCGGCACCGCGGCTCGTCGTTCTCGTCCACAACGTCCACGATCTCGCCCCTGGCGTCCACGACCTCGGCGAGTTCCTCTTCGGTGTAGTCCGAGCGGGGGGCGCAGGTGGCGGTCTTCTCGCCCTCGATGACCTCCCGGATCAGGCGCTCACCGAGACCGCCGTCACCCTCCCAGCCGAACTCGAGCCTGTAGTCCGTCACGCGGGCACTTCGAGGACGATCTTGCCGGCGCCCGAGCCTTCTTCCATGAGGCCCATCGCCGCCGTCGCCTCTTCGAGCGGGAAGGTTTCGTTGACCGTCGGGCGCAGGCCGCGTT
>JACDFX010000527.1 GCA_013815575.1 Rubrobacter sp. | reverse complement strand
TACAACCTCAAGGGCGGCATCACCGCCTGGAGCGAGGAGATCGACCCGAGCGTCCCGAAGTACTAGAGACCGTCAGGGTTTTAACAGCGGGGCCGCGCAGAGCGGTCCCGCTTCTTTGTGTCGCGGAACCGGCGGTTCTGTATCATCGGCCGGATGGAGCGCATACCCGTTTTCGACGGCCACAACGATACGCTGCTGAACCTCCTGCTCCGGCGGCGGGGCCAGGGACGCAGCTTTTTCGAACGGAGCGAGACGGGACACCTGGATCTTCCCCGCGCCCTCGAAGGTGGCTTCGGCGGTGGGCTCTTCGCCTGCTTCGCGCCCCCGAATCCGAAATCCGGCTGGGACGAAGAATCGGCCCTCAGGATCACGAACGAGGGCTACGAGGTCGCCGGCTCCCCCCCGCTCGACCCCGATTACGCCCGCGGGTTCGCCGACGCGATGACGAAGCTGCTGTTCCGCCTCGAAGCGGAGTCGGGGGACCGCCTGAAGGTGGTCCGGACGACGAAGGAGATCGAAGGCTGTCTCACGGACGGCGCGCTCGCGGCCATCCTCCACTTCGAAGGCGCGGAGAACTTGGGCACGGAACCGGGGGCGCTGGAAGAATTTTACGATCTTGGCCTGCGCTCGCTCGGCCTGGTGTGGAGCCGGCCGAACGCCTACGCCAGCGGCGTCCCGTTCCGGTTCCCGGGCTCCCCGGACACCGGCCCGGGCCTGACCGACGCCGGGAAGGAACTCGTCCGAGAGTGCAACCGCCTCGGGGTACTGATCGACCTCTCCCACCTCAACGAAAGGGGCTTTTGGGACGTGGCAGCCCTCTCGGAGGCGCCACTCGTGGCGACCCACTCAAACGCCCACGCCCTCTGCCCCACGCCGCGCAACCTCACAGACCGCCAGCTCGACGCCATTCGAAAGTCCGACGGCATGGTCGGCGTAAACTTCGCCGTCGCGTTCCTGCGCGACGACGGCCGCGACGACGCGAACACGCCGCTCGAAACCGTCGTGCGCCACGTTGACCACCTCGTCGGGAAGGTCGGCATCGACCGGGTCGGCTTCGGGTCGGACTTCGACGGGGCGAGGGTGCCGAAAGCTATCGGGGATGTTTCGGGGCTGCCGAAGCTGCTGGCCGTTCTGGAGGAGCACGGCTACGGCGAAGGCGAACTACGGAAGCTCGCGCACGAGAACTGGCTGCGGGTACTGCGGAAGACGTGGGGCCCGTAGTTTTCAAGCCGCAAGGCTAGGCGCGAACTCTCCGAACGGGGCGACGGTGTCGTCGGGCTGAAGAGCGGCAAGATCCGGGAGAGCCGGAGGCGTCGTGCCTACCGGCCACAAAAGTCGGGACGAGAGGATTCGAACCTCCGACCTCCTCGTCCCGAACGAGGCGCGCTACCAGGCTGCGCTACGTCCCGACTGAGCGGACATTATAGCAGTCAGCTATCGGCTGTCAGCCTTCAGCAAGTGATCTCTGACCCACCCGTCTACTAACGATGTCGGCACGTCCGCAACTCTGTACGGTTTCAGATCACTGACCACGAGACCCGGCAGCGAATCGAGCTGACGGAAGCTGTATAGCTGAAGGCTGGCAGCTATACAGCTATGAACGCCTTGTCGCGGCCAGCATAGAGTTCCAGGGCGCTGGCCACGGCTTCGGCGACGGCGGCAGGGTAGTAGGTGTCGGTGGCGAGGTCAAGTTCTTTGGGGTTGGTGAGGTGCAGGGGTGCGAGGACGACCGCGGGGATGTTTGTTTCGCGCAGGATCTCGTAGGAGCGGCCAAACTCGCCGATGTCGCAGGTTTCGAGGGTTCGGCTGACGCCGCGCTGGACGTAGGTCGCGGCCATCTGGCCGCGGTGGGAGCGGTAGCCGAGGCGTTCGAAGTAGTAGGAGGCGGTGCCGCAGGCGGACGGGGTGTGGTGGGCGGCGTGGTGGATGGAGACGATCATCTTGGCGCCGGAGGAGTTGGCGAGAAAGGCCCGGTCCGCCGCGGAGACCTCCTCGTCCTCGCTCCTGGTCAGGAGTATCTCCCTTGCCGGCAGGATCTGGGCCAGCTCGTGGGCCACGGCGAGGTTGAGGTCAGCCTCCGAGAGACCGCCCCTGGCGACGTGGCCGGTGTCCCTCCCACCGTGGGCGGCGTCGACGACGATGGTGCCGGAGAAGAGGTCTTCGGGGAAGTACCCTCCGCTCTTATCCGGGAGCTGGTGGGTGCCTAGAGTC
>JACDFX010000526.1 GCA_013815575.1 Rubrobacter sp. | reverse complement strand
AGAGCTGACGGCCCAGGAGCGCTTCGACTACGCGCAGGCCGAGGCGGTCTACCGGGACTTTCTGGAGAAGCACCGGCTGCCGATGCGCTCGCCGGAGGACTGGCAGCGGTTCATCATGGTCGCCTCGACCAGCCATTCCGGGGGAAGGGAGGCCCTGCTGGCGGCGCGGCGGCGGCGTGAGATCCGGGAGGGCGCGATGAGGAAAGGCGTTACCCTAGAGGCACTGCTCCGCCAGCACTGGGAGGACAGGTGCATCGTGTTCACCAAAAGCGTCGAGGAAGTGTACGCGCTGTCGCGCCGGTTCCTGATCCCTGGCCTAACCTACGAGACGCCAGCCCGGGAGCGCAAGGAGATCCTGGACAGGTTCCGGATCGGCCGCTACCGGGCCATCATCGCCTCAGACGTCCTGAACGAGGGCGTGGACGTCCCGGACGCGAACGTCGCCATCATCCTCGCCGGCAGCGCCTCCCAGCGCGAGTACGTCCAGCGTCTCGGGCGCATCCTCCGCCCGAAGGAAGGCAAACGGGCCGTCCTCTACGAGCTCGTCACCGCCGCGACCGGCGAGGAGGCAGCCTCCCGACGCCGCAGGGAGTCGTTCCGGGGGGCGACGGACTAGTGCTGCGCGGGGAGCACGTCATGGCCCGCCTCGCCCGCGGCCGGCTCGTCCCCCACCGCCTCTCGGCACAGGACGGCCGGGTAGTCGAGGTGGCAGGTGAGCTGTGCGACGTGTACGCCGCCCACCTGCACGGGCCGCGGGCCGGTCTGGAATCCCGTCTCGGTGGGCTGGAAGAAGAGCTGGGTCCCAGGCTCGACGCGCGTCGGGGGTTCAAGATCGTGCGGGCGCTCGCGAAGCTGCTGGAGGAACGGGCGACGTGGCAGGCGCCGACCGACGCCGACCCGTACACCATCAGGACCCGCGTCTTCGAGCTCGCCGCGGCCCTGCCGGAACCGCCAGCTTCAGAGCCGGGCCTCCTCGAAGTCCCGACCCGCGACGACGTGCTCGGCCGGGTCGCGTCAGAGGTCGGCCTCGAAAACGTCGCCGGCCTGATGTACGCCGACCGGCAGGGGGCGCAGCTTCTCGCCGCGTTCGAGGAGCCGTCGCCGGAAGCGTTGATCGAACGGTACAACGTCGCCCAGATCCAGGGCGTGCTCTACGCCGCGAAGGAGCTCGTCGTGGATCTCGACGGGGGCGCGGACGCCCGGCTCGTCTTCCACTACGTGAAGAAGATGGCCCTAGTCTACCGATTGGAGCCAACCCCCAACGGTTACCGCCTCCACCTCGACGGCCCCCTCTCCATCTTCGGCGGCACGAGGAAATACGGTCTCCGACTCGCCAAGTTCCTACCGGGTCTGCTCCTCACCTCCCCCTGGCGCCTCTCGGCCACCGTCGAATGGAAGGGCCGCGAGGCCCTCCTGGAGCTCGACTCCGAGAAGAACGATCTAAAGAGCCACTACCTCGGACCCAAAGACGCCCACGAGGGCGACGACGTGCGCGACGCGTTCGTCCGGGCGTGGGAGCGGGCGAAGGACACGGGCGGCTGGAAGCTGGGGGCCGGGGCGGACGTCCTACCCTTCCCGGAGCTAAAGACCGCGCTGGTCCCCGACTTCACCCTGAAAGACAGCGCCGACGAGGAGGTCTACCTGGAGATCCTGGGCTTCTGGTCCGGGCGCAACCTGGTGGAGAGGGTAGCCCTGCTCCGCGAGGCCAGGGCGCGGGGGTATCGCGTGCTCGTGGCGGCCTCGGAGAAGCTCGGCGCCTCGCCGGAGGCCCTCTCAGAGGCGGTGGCCGGGGGTGTGATCCCCTTCAAAGAACGCCTGGCCGTCAAGGACGTGCTGGCCGCGCTGGCGTAGGGGCGATTCGCGAACCGCCCCTACAGAGACCCGCGCAATATAATCCGGGCATGAAGCGGACCACCCTGGGCCTGATCGGACTGACCGCTCTGTGCGCGTTCGCCGCGACGCTCTTCGGCTTCGGGGCGAGTGTCTACTCGTGGAGGAGCGTCTACGAGGAGACCGGCCGGGAGCCCCTGATACAGGCCACCCGCATCTTCGTCTACGTGGCGCTCGGCGTCATGCTCGCCTTCCGTGGCGCATGGCCGGGGGTCGCGGCCGCGGTCGTGATGGCCCTCGCTGCCACCTCGGCCGAGTGGGCGCTGTTCCCGGTCTCCTTCGGGTGGGCGGCGCTGGGTGAGGAGGCCGGGTACGCGGAGAAG
>JACDFX010000525.1 GCA_013815575.1 Rubrobacter sp. | reverse complement strand
CTGGAGTGTGACCACGATGTCGGTGAAGCCGTGGCGGGCGAGGAGGTTCACGATGTGCTCCATGCAAGGGACGCCTGCTATGGGGATCATGGGTTTTGGTTGGTCGCTGGTGAGGGGACGCAAGCGAGTGCCCTGACCACCGGCCATGATGACCGCCTTCACCGCCGCTCCCCGTGGCGCAGAGCCCGCGATACCTTGCCAGCGTAGCCCAAAGCCGCCGCGAGCGAGAGTGCGAATCCCGCGTAGAACATAACTTCTCCCGTCCTCTCCAGATTCCCTTCCCCGAGTATAACGAAAGCTACCGCGCTCATTAGCACCGCGGTCGCGGCCTTGCCGAGCGGGCTGACCCGTATGCTGCTTCCAAAGACGAGACCGCCAATCAGGGCGAGAAGGTCTCTTCCGACGAGTATGCCGACGGCCCAGATGGGCAGGAGATCCCTTGCGGCGAGCACGATGGCGACGCTTGAGAGCATCAGGCGGTCGGCGACGGGGTCGAAGAGGGCACCGAGGCGCGTGGGGGTGGTGCGGCGCGCGATCACGCCGTCAAGCAAATCCGTGAGCGCGGCGAGGACAAAGAGCACGCCAGCCGCGAGATCCGTAAAATCCGTCTCGGCGAGGAGAAAGAGGATCACGACCGGAACGGCGAGGAGCCTGAGCAGCGTGAGGACATTGGGTACGGTTAGAACCCGGTCTTCGAGGCGTGACTGCGGCATCCATCCTCTCCTTAACGGCTGCTTTTGACCCGAATCCTGACGCTTACTCCGTAAAGGTCGTACCTCTGACGGAATGAGTTCTCTACGTAGCGAAGGTAGCTATCGGGGATGTCCTTCGGGCGATTGGCGAAGATCAGGAACCCCGGCGGCGTGCTGCCAGTCTGGGTGGCGTAGCGGATCTTGACCCCTCCGGGCGGCGAGGCGTGATCCACGACCTGGTTGACGAACTCGGCTACCTCGTGCGTCGGGAGGCTGAGACCGTAAGACCGGAGCAGCCGGGACGCAAGCGGCAGCACTTCATCCACGCCCGCGCCGGTCAGGGCGGAGATGCCGATTATCGGGGGTCGCAGGTCGGTCATGCGGGCGGCTACTATCTCCTCTATCTCCCGTAGCCGTTCGTCGGTGACGAGGTCGCGCTTGTTGAAGACCACCCCACAGGTGCGGCCCGCGTCTTCGATCTGTCGGGCCAGCCGCAAATCGGAGGCGACGAGACCCTCGACGGCATCCACAAGGAGCAGCGACACATCCGAGCGCCGGATTGCTTCTTCGGTGCGAAGGGCGGAGTAATACGGCACGCCCGAGGCTTTCCGAGCGCCGCTCCCCACTCCGGCGGTGTCGAGGAGGAGGTATCGTTCCCTCCCGTCTTTCGAGGCGACCTCGCCGGCTACGGCGTCGGTGGTGGTGCCTGCGATTTCGGAGACGACGGCGCGCTCTGCGCCGAGCAGGCGGTTTAGGAGCGTGCTCTTGCCGACGTTGGGGCGACCGATGATCGCCAGCCTGGGGAGCTGGATCTCTTCCTCCGGCTCGGCCTCTGGCAACACCGAGACGATCACGTCGAGCAGATCCCCCACCCCGAGGCCATGTATCGCCGAGACCGCGCGCGGCTCGCCCTCGCCCAAAGCGTGGAACAGGTGCCGGTCGGCGTCGTCTGAGGGGTTGTCGAGCTTGTTCACGGCGAGGACGACCCGGCCCTCCTTGCCCGGAGCGCGGCGCAGCTCGCGGGCAATGGCGGTGTCGGCCTCCGTCGGTCCCGTGCGGGCGTCCACGAGATGGACTATGACATCCGCCTCCTCGACGGCGACGCGGGCTTGCAGGGTGACGAGGGCTTGTAGTCCCATCCTTGAAGCGGGCTCCATGCCGCCCGTGTCCACCAGATCGAAGTCTCTGCCGGCCCACTCGGCCCGGTCGTAGGTACGGTCGCGGGTCGTGCCCGGCTGGTCCGAGACCACGGCCCTGCGGCGACGCAGGATCCGGTTGACAAGCGAGCTTTTTCCGACGTTCGGCGCGCCGACGACCGCCACCACGGGAACCCCGATCATCGGCTGTCCTCCGGACGTTGCTCTCGTAGCGCGTAGATGGCGCGAAGTAGCTCGTCCGCTACCTCCTTGTATTGCTCTCTGCCTCGCAAGTTCTCCTCCATCATCATTGGCTCGCCGATGTAGACGTGGAATTTCTCTCCCCGAAGCCGCGCGAGAGGACTAGGTATCCTATCCACGTAGACGGGCA
>JACDFX010000524.1 GCA_013815575.1 Rubrobacter sp. | reverse complement strand
GTACAACCCCGGCGGTTCCGTCAAGGACCGGCCCGCTTTGTGGATGATCCGGGACGGCGAGAGGCGGGGCGCACTCACGCCGGAGAAGACCATCCTGGACGCCACGAGCGGGAACACGGGGATCGCCTACGCCTGGATCGGGGCGACCCTCGGCTACAAGGTCAGGCTCTGCATGCCCAAGAACGCCAGCGAGGAGCGCAAGAAGATCCTGCGGGCCTACGGCGTGGACTTCGTGCTCACCGACCCCGGCGAGGGCTCGGACGGGGCCATCCGGGAGGCCAGGCGGCTGTACGCGGAGGACCCGGAGCGGTACTTCTACCCGGACCAGTACTCCAACCCGGCCAACCCGAGGTCGCACTACGAGAGCACGGCGTCCGAGATCTGGGAGCAGACGGAGGGCGAGGTCACGCATTTCGTCGCTGGCCTTGGCACGAGCGGGACGTTCGTCGGCACTTCGACGCGCCTCAAGGAACTCAACCCGGAGATAAAGGTCGTCTCGTTCGAGCCGGACTCGGCGTTCCACGGCCTGGAGGGGATGAAGCACATGGGAAGCGCCATCGTGCCCCCCATCTACGACCCCATAATCGCCGACGAGAACCGCGCCACCGCCACCGAGGACGCCTACGCGATGGTCAAGCGCGTCGCCCGCGAGGAGGGCATTCTCATCGGCATCTCCGCCGGGGCGGCCGTTGCCACGGCGCTCGAAGTGGCCAGGGAGATAGAGGGCGGGACGGTCGTCACCATCCTCTGCGACGGGGCGGACAAGTACCTCTCGGACAACTTCTGGGACGACTAGCGTGGCCCTCAAGATAGGCGCGGGGGACGTCGAGCGAATCCACGAGCACGCGCTGGAGGCGTACCCTGAGGAGTGCGCCGGGGCGCTGGTGGGCATAGACGCCGGCGGCACCAAGGTCGTCGTAGACGTGTGGCGGGCCGAGAACACTCACGAAGAGGGGCGGTCCAGGCGGTTTTTGATCGAGCCCCTGAAGATCAAGGAGTTCGAGGAGCGCGCCGACGAGCAGGAGATGGGCCTGCTCGGCTTCTACCACTCCCACCCGGACCACCCAGCGGAGCCGTCCGAGTACGACCGGGACCACGCCTGGCCGGGCTACTCCTACGTTATAGCCTCCGTCGGCAAGGAGAGCGTGCAGGACGTGCGGTCGTGGCTGCTCAAGAACGACCGTTCCGGTTACGACGAAGAATCCATTTTAGGTTAAGAAGAGAGAAGGAGAGTCTTATGCCGAAGGTCAAGATCCCAACGCCCTTGAGGCAGTACACCAACGGGGAGTCGCAGGTCGATGTCGGCGGCGGCACCGCGGGCGACGCCCTCGGGAACCTCGCCACCGAGTACCCGGACCTCAAGCAGCACCTCTACACCGGCGACGGCAAGCTGCGCTCGTTCGTCAACGTCTACAAGGGCGACGAGGACATCCGCTACCTCGAAGGCCCCGACACCCAGGTCTCCGACGGGGACGAGCTCTCCATAATCCCCTCCATCGCCGGCGGCAGCCCCGGCGGCGGCATCAGCGGACGATGTTAGGCGGTCTCCGAGACTGAGCTTTAACAACTAACTCCCAACAAAGAGGTTTTCAGAACATGCAGACGCGCGAACCGTTAGTGCAGTCGCCCAACGGGGCTGTCGAGCTCTCCAACGAGGAGATAGCCCGTTACAGCCGCCACCTCATCATGCCCGAGGTCGCCCTCGACGGGCAGAAGAAGATCAAAGCCGCCAAGGTGCTTACAGTCGGCACCGGGGGCCTGGGCAGCCCGCTCGCGCTCTACCTGGCGGCGGCGGGGGTCGGGACTTTAGGCATCGTCGATTTCGACGTGGTCGACGAGTCCAACTTGCAGCGCCAGATCATCCACGGCACCTCCGACGTGGGGCGTCCGAAGGTCGAGAGCGCGCACGACAAGATCAAGGACATCAACCCCAACGTCGAGGTTAGGGTCCACGAGGAGGCGTTGACCAGCGAGAACGCGCTGGAGATCTTCGCCGACTACGACGTGATCGTGGACGGCACGGACAACTTCCCGACCCGCTACCTCGTCAACGACGCCTGCGTCCTTCTCGGCAAGCCGAACGTCTACGGCTCGATCTTCCGCTTCGAAGGCCAGGCGAGCGTCTTCTGGGCCGAGGAAGGCCCCTGCTACCGCTGCCTCTACCCCGAGCCGCCCCCGCCGGGCCTCGTGCCCTCCTGCGCCGAGGGCGGGGTGCTCGGC
>JACDFX010000121.1 GCA_013815575.1 Rubrobacter sp. | reverse complement strand
CGCACTCAAGTCTTGCGCGCCGGGGCCTTGCAGGACGTCTCCGAGGCGCTCTACGGATCGCGCAAGGGCCTCCCCGCCCGGCGCCCCGTGCAGCAGCCGATCGAGTCCAGTCCTGAAGAGAAGCCCGAAGACCGCGAGCACCAGTATCGTGCTGCCGAAGCTCGCGACCAACTCCGTGGCTATCTCTTGAAGGACGTTCCCTGGGCCGAAAATGCGGGCCATTGCGGCGATCGCGACGCCCATGATAGCCACGGCCACCAAACCCGGAACGGAGATTAGCTTGGTCAACGCCGAACGTTCGGGTCCTTCTCCCACGGCAGCATCCTACACCCTCCCGAGGCGTCCCGCAGGTGGCAGTCGCATGTGCTAGTACGCGGGCAGAGTGCTACCCGAGGGACTCGCCGACGAGTTCGGCGTCCCGGAGAATCAGCGGCCGGGTAGCCTGACTGCTTCTCATGTACGCGGACCCCGCCTCCGCAGTCTATATTACATAAGGGCCTCATGGGCTGGCCGGACCTCCGATCAGGCCGGTCCTATGTGGGGAACCCCCTTCTACGCACTCGGGCGAATAAAGACGGAGATTCTCAAGCAAGCCGTCGGCGCGCGTGGTGGGGGCACCGGTACGGGGGATCAGGAATACGTGTCTCCTAGGAATTCGGGCTTTTCGACTGTCCTCGGTCCCTCGGGGCCCCTAACACGCACGTAGCCGATGTCGGCCCGGGCCTCAAGCAGCAGCGCGAGGTCGTCGAAGGTTATAGGCTCAAACGTTTCGTCATCTTCGGCGAGGTCGGGCCGCTCGCAAACGATGGCGACCTTTCCGCCTATCGCGGAGACCTCCTCGATGGCGGGAGCTCCGCCCTCGGTCACGATGTAGTAGCTGTCTTCGTCCATCCACGTCCCCGATCGCCGAAGGGCCGGGATCCCGTAGAGCCTCGACCCTTCGGTCTTGTTGGCCCCGTGTCTAAAAGAGGGGGTACTTCATCCGTAGGTCTGCTTCGCCTGCACGGTGCCGCGTTGCTTGTAGACGAGCAGCTGGCCGCCCAGCCAACTGCTCGCGGGCTCCTTGGTATTCGCCACCGCTTCGCCCCTGGTCTTGTGCGCGCTGGTGGCTCGGCTCGCCCCCTCGGCCTGAACCTTCCACCCCCGTCGGCGAGGGTCTCTGCGAAGCGCCGGGCCGCCTCGTTGATGTCGCGTGCCTTTTCTCGGTCCATCATATTCTTTCCCCCCTCCCTTAGGCCCACCGGAGTGCGGCTACTATTTCGGTAGGTGCTTGACGACGTCCTTCTTCAGGATGCCTTTGTCCTAGTCCGCGCGGCCCTCGCACTGCGAGAGGACGTGAACTGGCGTCTTGCTCGCCACGCCCCTAAAGGCCGGTGAGGTTGCCCACGGGACCGCCTGCGCCGTTGAGCCGTTCGCATTCCCCGCAAAGGGACCTGTCGCCGGTTCCCCGCCGGACGTTTTCGGGGGCGATGCTGTTGCCGGTTTGGCAGCTGGGGTTGTTGTGGTAGACCTCAGAGTCGGCCGCGTGCCACGGCTCCCCGCCCCCCAAGGCGCCGGTCGTCTCCCTCAGACTGTCCGTGGTCCCGCCCACGATATCCGCGGCCCCACCCACGATCCCTTTGTCCTTGTCTGTGGCCATGCGCTTCCTCCTCCGCTAGCTTTTCAGACGCCTTCACTGCGTTTTGGACACGAGAGGAGGCCGGGACCGTTACACACCGCCCCCGCGGCGGGGCTTCGAACCGGTGTCGTCGGGTCCTGGCTCAGGCGGCTTTCCTGCAGCGAGGTATCGCCCGTCCCGCACGGGCCTCGCGACGCGCGTCCAAAAAGGTACTGTCCACAGAAAAGACATAATCGCAGGCAGTAGCTGAAAGCGAGGCCGAAAGCCGAAGCATCGTGCTGATTAGTTACTATAGGCAACTTGCTAAGGAACCAGCTCACCGCGCACTATCAGTCGGTTCTCGAAGGTTGGTATCGGCACGCAGGTCTGCAGGGAGACTACCGTCTTACCTTCCACGGGGTATGTCACCCAGGTGTCGTCGGGCTCGACGGTCATGCGGTCGTAGACTTCGAACGTGTACGTCCGGTCGTCCGCGCTCTTCAGGAAGACCTCGTCCCCCGGCATCAGTTTTTCAAGGTCGTAGAAGGCGCGGGGCACGCGGGTCCAGGAATAGCCCAGCGCGTGCCCCGCGATAAAGGTGTTGGTCCCCTCCTCCCACGGCAGGCCGCTCTCCTTCATGCGCAGCACGCCCTCCCGGTCCAGCTCCGCCTGCCGGAAGCCCGTCGGCACCGCGACGTTCTTCAGGCCGAGCTTCGGCACCGTGAGCGTCATGTTCTTCGGGGTGGACGGGTCTGGGGAGACGGGCGCGGGGGGAGTCTCCGTCCCCCGGTCTCCTTCGCCGAGGAGGGCGCCGGTGTTCTTTACCTCCTGGGTGCGGAGCTCGACCGACGACGTCTCCTTCTCGGGCCAGATCGGCAGAGAGAGGAGGCAGAGCGTTGCCAGGGAGGCCACGAAGAACGCCGCTTTTCGACCGCCGAACACCCTTCGAGATTATAACAGCCGCCCCTTATTTACCGTTAGAATGGACCGAATGAAGATAAATGCCCTGATCGAGGATTTTTCCGCCGACCTCTTGGACGACCCGGGGACGAGCCCCCGCACGGCCGAGTTCTACCTGGCCGACCTGCGCGAGTTCGCCCGCTTTCTCGCCGGCGAGGGGGTGGAGGAGGCGGAGGACCTCGGCGTGGGGGCGGTGATGAACTTCCGCAACCATCTGCTCGGAGAGAACCGCAAGCGCTTCACCGTCTACCGCAAGGACGCCGCGGTCAGGCGTTTTCTCGACTGGGCGAGGACCTCCTCTGACGCGGAGTTGGATTTCGACCCCATCGAGCCCATGCACCAGCCGCTGGACCAGAAGATCGTCTCCCTCGAGGACGAGGAGGCCGACCAGCTCCTCTCCTTCCCGACGGATACCCTCGACTCCGCCCGGGACGCCACGGTCATAAGGCTCATGCTCGACACGGGGGTGACGGTCGGGGAGATCCGGGGCCTCCTCAGGAGCGACGTGGACCTTAGGGCAGCCCAGATCCAGCTCGGCGGACCGGGCTCCCACCTCGCCGGCCGCGCCCGGCGACTCACACCCGAGACCGTCGGGGCCCTCCGGCGCTACCTCGGGAGGCGCGAAGACGAGACGCCGGAGCTGATAGTGGGCCGGGCAGCCCGGCCCGTCACCACCTCCAAATCTCTCCAGAACGCGATCTGGAAGCGGTGTGACGAGGTCGGAATGTGGCGCGTCTCGCCCATGATCCTGCGCCACACTTTCGCCATCCGGCTGCTCCGCCGCGGCGCCACCCTCAACGAGCTGAAAGTGGCCCTCGGCGTGCGCGACACCTCGAACATAGGCGTCTACAAGAAGTTCGTGTAGCCCGGGGCCTCCTCGGCTTTCCTCTCCCGGCACGACGTCGACGCGGCTGTGGGGGGTGCGGCTCTTTTCAACCGGGCGCTCGTCCGGGTGCCGGGTATCCAGGCCGAAGGAGGCACGAATCCTGCGTTCCATCTCCGGCGTGGGCTCGTCCGCGTCGTCGAAGCGAGGGCCGCTCCAGGTGTTCCCTGGAGACGAAGATCTCGACGACCCTGCGCTGGTCGTTTCCGCGCACCAACTGAGGAATGCGGAGAAGCTCCAGCCGATTACAGACGGCGCCAGCCTTCGCAATACCCGGGGCCGCGTTTCCGAGACCGTAACCAAAGAGGGTCCCGCGACGTCCAAGCCTTCGGAACAGACAAAATAAGCGACACGTAGCAAACCGGGTCTTGGATCATTAAGGGGTTTGCGGACGTGTGTGTCATGGCACAATAGCTGACAGTCGGTCTTTAACCAGCAACTGGGGGTCCTCGGGTGGCGTCGGAAAGCTCCAATCAGGCGACGGAGTCGCAGCAGGACGATCAGCAGGAGCAAGAGGATCAGCAAAACGAGCAGTCGGATGGCCAGTCCAGGCAGGAGCGGAGAGAGCAGGCATACGATCAAGACGAAATAAAGGACAACGCTCCGGTTAGGAAGAACGACCCGCGCACCTCCGTCCAGAAGACCGAAGAGTACCGGTTCGCGAACAACATACCCGGCGGCCAGACGATACCGGAGAAGGCGTACGCGGATTACACGTTGGAGTACGACGACGAAGACGCGGCGATGAACGGCAAGATCCCGGACGTGCTGCTCGACGTGCCGGTCGTGAAGGTCGACGAGATCAACTTCGAGCTCAACGATCTGCGGGCGAAGGTGAACCTCTTCGCCAAGGTGCTCGACCTGGTCGAACTCTCCGTTGGGGTGGATCTCTACCTTGGCCGAGTGAAGCTCGTCATAACGGGCGTGGAGGCGCAGGCGCTCCTGAAGGTCAGGCTGGACAACGTGACCGCCATCATAGACCGGGTGCTCACGACCATAGACCGCAACCCCCAAATAATAGAGAAGCTTGTCGAGGGCGTGAGCTCGGCGGTCGAGGACGTCGGGAGTGGCGCCGGTTCGGCTCTGGAGGACGTGGGCGAGGGCGCCGGCGAACTCGTGGGTGATGGTCTCAACTCCGCAGTGGAGGATATCGGCTCGGGCGCGGGCCAACTGGTAGGCGAAGGGGTCAACTCGGCGGTCGAGGATATTGGCTCCGGCGCCGGCGACCTGGTCGGTGAGGGAGCCAACCAGGCGGTCGCTGACATCGGCTCTGGTACTGGCTCCGCCGTTGAAGATGTCGGTGAGGGCGCGGGTTCTGCTGTCGAAGACGTTGGTTCTGGCGCTGGCTCCGCCGTCGAGGACGTGGGGGAAGGTGCGGGTTCGGCGGTCGAGGACGTCGGAGAAGGCGCCGGTTCCGCGGTCGAGGATGTTGGAGAAGGTGCCCAGTCGGCGGTGGAAGACGTTGGTTCTGGCGCTGGCTCCGCCGTGGAAGACGTTGGCGAAGGTGCAGGCGAGGCCGTCGAGAGTACTGGCAATGCCGTCGAAGACGTTGGCGAAGGTGCTCAATCGGCGGTGGAGGACGTCGGTGAGGGTGCCGGTGAGGCGACCCAGCAGGTCGGCGAAGGAGCCGGGCAGGCCGCAGGCGAAGTCGGCCAGGGGGCAGGACAGGCCGCGGGTGAGGTGGGCCAAGGCGCGGGACAGGCCGCAAGCGAAGTCGGTGAAGGAGCCGGACAGGCCGCCCAGGAAGTCGGCGAGGGCGCGGGTGAGGCCGCCGAAAGTGCCGGCGAGGCTACGGAGCAGGTAGGTGAGGGCGCGGGGCAGGCGGCTCAAGAAGCTGGTGGGGGAGTCGGACAGGCCGCCGAGGGCGCGGGCGAGGCGGCCCAGGGCGTCGGGGATACGGCGGGGCAGGTGGCCGAGGGTGCGGGCGACGC
The DNA here is from genome assembly GCA_013815575.1 of Rubrobacter sp. Classification (GTDB taxonomy): domain Bacteria; phylum Actinomycetota; class Rubrobacteria; order Rubrobacterales; family Rubrobacteraceae; genus Rubrobacter_D. Next base: position 853 of record JACDFX010000121.1, on the reverse strand, counting down.
TGCCGGGCAGGCCACGGAACAAGCGGGCGAAGCAGCGCAGGGGGTCCAGGACGCCGCCGGCCAGGCCACGGATCAGGTCGGGCAGGTCGCCGACCAGGCCGGGGGCGTGGCCGACCAGGCCGCGGAAGAGGCCGGTGGCGTGTCGGAGCAGGCAACCGGGGAGGTCGGTCAGGCCGCGCAGGGAGAAGCGCAGGACGTCGAGGAGCAGGCGCCCGATGGAGACGGACAGGCCGCGCAAGGAGCACAGGACATCGCGGCCGACCAAACGCAGGACGCCACGGGGCAGGCCCAGGAAACCGCCGGAAACGCGGCCCAGGAGGTACAGGACGTTGCCGGACAGGCCGCCGATCAAACCGGACAGGTTGCTCGATCCGGGGGAGATGCTGGGATTCAGACTGTCGATGAAGACCAGGCCCAGCCCGGCGGCGAGACCGACGAGAGCGCCAACGGAGGGCGCCAGACCATGCAGCGCGCGGTGGATCAGACCGGAGACATCATTGAGATCACTCTGAACGAAAACGGCGAGATAGTGAGCGAAGAGCTGGTCGGCAACGTCGGCAGTCTGCCCGTGGAGGAGGAGTACGTGGACGACGATGGCCGGGTCGTGAATCGGGTGAGGGACGAGGCGGGGAATGCCATAGAGCAGGTGTTCGACGACGAAGGTAATATAGTCGGCATAAGGGTTGTTTGAGAGGGAAAAAAGTCGAGAAGATTGGCAGAAAGGAGAGATAGGTGACCGAAAAACATACTGAGGCGTTGGAGAAGCTGAACCGGGGCATCCAGGAGTCCAGGCAGGAGGTCCAGAAACGGACGATGAACCTGGCCCAGGGCTACTTCGATGACTCAGCCGAGG
>JACDFX010000523.1 GCA_013815575.1 Rubrobacter sp. | reverse complement strand
CTGCACGGTACCCAAACCCCGGCTGCCGACGATCAGGAGCCCCGCCTCCATCTCCTCACTCAGGGCTATGACCTCGTTGGAGGTCCGGCCCCCGCGCAGGTGGGCACCGGCTACCGTGGCACCGGTACCTTCGATCTTCTCTACCTGCCCGTCCAGCACCTCCTGGCCCTGGCGCTCGAGCTCTCTCTTGACGAAATCGTGGGCGAAGCCCGGCACGTCGTGCCAGACGTGGACGACGTGCAACTCGGCGCCCGCCCTCTTCGCAAGGTCCGAGGCCGCCTCCGTCGCCCGGTCCGCGTCAGCGGAGCCGTCGGTCGCTAGTAGGATCTTCTCTGGAAACTCGCTCATGCTTTCTCCTGTCTACGAGAGATACATTCTCTCACGAAGGGACCGGCTCCCGGAATTGACGCCGGTAGAGGTCGGCGTAGAGGCCGCCGCGGGCCAGCAACTCCTCGTGCGTGCCGCGCTCGACGACGCGGCCGTCCCTGACCGCGAGGATGGAGTCCGCGTTCCGGATGGTGCTGAGACGGTGCGCGATCACGACGCTAGTCCGCCCCTTTAGGAGCGTCGCGAGGGCATTCTGTATGACCTTCTCCGTCCTGGTGTCTATGTTGCTCGTCGCCTCGTCAAGGATGAGGATGCGCGGGTCGGTCAGCACGGCCCGCGCAAAAGATAGCAACTGCCGCTGCCCCTGGCTCAAAGACCCGCCGCCCTCGCCGAGCTCCGTGTCGTACCCTTCCGGAAGCTCGGAGATGAACCCGTGCGCGTCAGCCGTCCTGGCGGCGGCTTCTATCTCCTCGCGCGAGGCGCCCAGACGGCCGTAGCCGATGTTGTCCGCGATGGTGCCGGAGAACAGGAAAGATTCCTGCAGCACGATCCCGATGTTCTCCCGCAGGTCCTTGCGGGCGTACGCCCGCACGTCCCGGCCGTCGATGCTGACGGTCCCCTCGGTCGCGTCGTAGAAGCGGGGGATCAGGCTCGCGATGGTCGTCTTGCCCGCGCCGGTGGGTCCTACCAGGGCGACCGTCTGCCCAGGCTCGATCTCGAAGTCCACGTCCTGCAAGACGGGCCGGCCCGGTTCGTAGGCGAACGTGACGTGTCCGAAGGCCACGCGACCCTCCATCTGCCCGACCTTGCGAGCGTGGGACGGGTCGGGGGGTTCCGGTTCCTCGTCGAGGATGTTGTAGATGCGTTCGGCGCCGGCGAGGGCGGATTGGGCCTGGGTGTAGAACTGGGAGGCGAGCTGGACGGGGCGGAAGAACTGCTGCACGTAGATCAAGAACGCCGTGAGCACCCCGACCGAGATCGAGCCCGCAAAGACCAGGTAGCCCCCGTAGCCGATCACCAGCGCCGTCGCCAGCGTCGAGAGGACGTCGATGGCCGGGGAGAAGGCCGACGTGATCGCCACGGCCTGCACGTTTGCGTCCCTGTTGGCCGCGTTGCGCTCCCGAAAGCGAGCGATGTTCCTCTCCGTCCGGTTGAAGGCCTGCGCCTCCCGAACCCCCACGATGTCCTCCTGCAACCCGGCTGAGACGTCGCCGACCGTCTCGCGCGTCAGGCGGAAGGCCGCCCTCGCCCGCCGGGCGAAGAAGGCGGTCGTCAGAACCATGATCGGGATGACCGCGAAGCAGGCCAGCGCCAGGTTCCACTGCAAGATGAGCATCGCCACGAGAATACCTACGAGGCTGAAGATGGAGCCCAAAAGCTGCGTGAGCCCCTGGGAGAAGAGCTGGTTAAGGGTGTCCACGTCGTTGGTGACCCGGCTCATCAGGTCTCCGATGGGCCGCCGGTCGAAGAAGCGCAGCGGCAGGTGCTGCAGACGGTCGAAGATCCTGGCCCGCAGCGACGCCAGCAGACGCTGGGCGACGGAGCCGATACCGTAGACCTGTCCCCGCGAGGCGACAGTACCCAGCGCGTACACCGCCAGGAGCAGCAGCATCGTGCGGGCGAGCCCGGCGGCGTCGCCCTCCAGGATAAAGCGGTCGATGGCGCGTCCGATCAACCACGGCCCACCAGCCTGCGCCACGGCCCCGAGTACCACGAGAACCATGACCCAGGCGAACGTCCACCTGTAAGGCGAGAGCTCGGAGATCAGTCGCCTGGCGGTCGTGGCCCGGTCCGCGGCCTTCTCCTGCGGCGCCTCCGCGATGGACTGGATACCCCTAATCTCGGGCCTCCCCGGACGGCTTCGTCTTGTGGACGAGCCAGTTCTTGCCACCGGTGCGGAAGA
>JACDFX010000522.1 GCA_013815575.1 Rubrobacter sp. | reverse complement strand
CCTCCCCCCCGGCAGCACTGCCCGGTGCGCCTGGGTGAGGGAGCCGACCCGCGTCGGAACCTCCTCGAAGCCGATGAAGAGGCGCTCCAGCGTGTTCTCGAGCTCCCGCTCCACGAGGACCCGCACCTCCGGGAAGGGGATCGGGTTTATCTGGACGCCGGCGCGGCCGAGCTCGGCTGCGACGTCCGGGGGGAGGAGGTCGCCACGGGCCGAGAGGAAGCGTCCCAGCTCGGCGAAGGTCGGGCCGAGCTCTTCCAGGGAGAGACGGAGGCGGGGGCCGATGCGGCCCGTATCGGCCCTGTTGCGGCGGCGCGTGGGGCGGCCCCCGAACACGAAGCCGAAGCCGTAGCGGGCCCCGACCCGTGCGATCCTGGCCGCCCTGCGGGCCGGGCTCTCCGGCGGACCGCCCGTGACCTTCTCCATCCCGCAAGCTTATCAGCCCGCCGGCCCCGACGGGGGCGGGCAGGATCGCGCGGTGGCTAACGGTCGCGCGCCGGCCCCCGCCCGTCTGCGCTCGCAGGCGCGGTCGTGGCGGCGTAAACTCTCCCGGCGCCCGTCCCGCCGAAGGTTGACGTATAGTTGCGCGGTGCGTTGCGCGGTGCGTTGCGCGGTGCGTTGCGCGGTGCGTTGCGCGGTGCGTTGCGCGGTGCGTTGCGCGGTGCGTACAGACGAACGAGGGAGGAACTTATTGGGTGAGAGGAGTACGCGGCGTGAGTTTCTCGGGACCGCTGCCGCTGGCCTGACGTGCATCGCGTTGGTCGGGGCGACGGGCTGCGGGGTGACGGGACGTCCCCAGGCGGCCGCCTCGTCCTCGCCTCGGCCCCAGGAGACGTGGACCTTCCGCTCGCGCCCCGACCTGCGCCCGCCCGCCGTTCACGTCGTCGAGAGAAACGGCGGGCTCTCCCCCGGGTACATCTTTCTCGCCCTTAAAAAGGACCCCGAAGAAGAGGGGCCGGGCCAAGACGGGCCCATGATCGTCGACAACGACGGCGACCTAGTGTGGTTTCGACCCGCCCCGCCAGGCGAGCCGGACGTCATGAGCTTCCGGGCGCAGGCCTACCGGGGGAAGCCCGTCCTCACCTGGTGGGGGGGTGTCCACGGCGGCTACGGGGATGGGGAGTACGTCATTTTCGACGACTCCTACCGGGAGGTGAAGCGATTCCCGGCGGGCAACGGCTACCCCGGCGACCATCACGAGTTCCTCATCACCGCACGTCACACCGCCCTCGTCACAATCTACGCCGAGACCACCTGGGACCTCTCCCCGTACGGTGGTTCGAAAGTGGGCCTCGTCCTGGACGGCATAGTCCAGGAGATAGACATCGAGACGGGCGAGGTGCTCTTCGAGTGGCGCAGCCTGGAGCACGTCGATGTAGGCGAGTCCTACTACGAGCCGCCCAACGAACCGACCAACCGCTTCGACTACTTCCACATAAACTCCGTGGACGTGGATGGCGACGGCAACCTGCTCGTCTCCGCCCGCAGGACCTCGACCGTCTACAAGATCGACCGCAAGACGGGCGAGGTCATCTGGCGCCTCGGGGGCAAAGAGAGCGACTTCGAGATGGGGGAGGGCACGGGGTTCGCCTACCAGCACGACGCCCGCCGCCAGCCCGACGGCACCATCACCCTCTTCGACAACTACGGCCTGAAGGACGAGGAGGACCGTTCCCGGGCGGTGGTGTTGGAGGTAGACGAGGACGAGATGCGGGCGAAGCTGGCGCGCGAGTACTACTCTCCAGGCGGCATGCCCATCGCCGACACCCAGGGCAACGTGCAGGTACTGCCGGGCGGCAACGTCTTCGTTGGGTGGGGGAGCGAGCCGTTCCTCTCGGAGTTCTCCGAGGGCGGCGAGCTCCTCTTCAACGCAAGGTTCGAGCCGTGGGGGGAATCCTACCGAGCCTTCCGCCTCCCCTGGGCCGGCCGGCCGGACGATGCCCCCTCGGTGGCGGCCGAGGTTGGGCCCGAAGATAAAGTTACGCTCTACGCGAGCTGGAACGGCGCCACGGAGGTTGCGTCCTGGCGGGTGCTCGCCGGCCCCGGGCCCGACCGTCTGGAGTTCCTGAACACCGTCCGCCGCCGCGGTTTCGAGACCGTCATCGAGACACGCACGGAGGAGGCCTACATCGGCGTGCAGGCCGAGGACGGCTCTGGGCGGGATCTCGGCCTCCCGATGGCGGTCAGGCTAGAGAAGCGCCGGACGGACGGTTCTTGATCCCCCGGGGAGGATAGA
>JACDFX010000120.1 GCA_013815575.1 Rubrobacter sp. | reverse complement strand
GCTTACGACCTGGCCTCCATGCCGGACGCCGAGTACGTGGCCGTCATGACCGGCGCGATGAGGCTCGCGCTCGAAGACCGGGAGACGCAGTACCTCGACGGCCCGGAGAACGAGGGCGTCGCCACCAGGCTGACCGGCGAGGCGTACGCCAAGGCCCAGCGCCGGCGCATCTTCGAGGGCTTCGGCTCCCCGCAGACCACGCACCTCTCCTGCATCGACGCCGACGGCCTCGCCGTCTCCATAACCGCGAGCATGGGCTACGGCTCCGGGCTCGTCGTTCCCGGTACCGGCATCCCGCTCAACAACAGCCTCGGAGAGCCGGAGCTCAACCCGAAGGGCTTTCACGCCCTGAGGCCGGGCGAGAGGCTCGTCTCCAGCATGAGCCCTACCGTCGTCTCCTCCGCGGAGGGCGGGATCGTCGCGCTCGGGTCTCCGGGGGCGTCTCGCATCCCGACCGCGATCCTGCAGACGCTCGTAAACATCCTGGACTTCGGGATGTCGGTCGAGGAGGCGGTCCTCGCGCCGCGCTTCCACGCGGAGGGTGACCTCTATGCCTTCGAGGACGGGTCTCCCACCGCGGACCCACACCGCTTCGGGCGCGTCCTCCCCTATGAAGAGCCGAACATGTACTTCGGCGGGGTAAACGCCGTCAGGCTCACGACTGAGGGCGATCTCGAAGCAGCGGCTGACCCCCGCCGTTCGGGGGGAGTCTCTTTTGCCTCCTAACGACCGCAGCCCGGTCGGCATCTTCGGGGTGCCGATGGACCTCGGGCAGGACCGCCGCGGCGTGGACGTGGGGCCGAGCGCCATCCGCTACGCCCGCCTGGAGGACGCCATCGGGGAGCTGGGGCATCCCGTGACCGACCTTGGGAACGCGAGGGTGCCGATCCCGGAGCTCGTCGAGAGTGACGGGTCCGTTCGGCACCTGGAGGCCGTAAGGGGTGTGTGCGAGGAGGTGGCGGCGCGGGCCGAGGCGGTCGTCTCGGAGGGGCTCTTCCCGATCTTCCTCGGTGGGGACCACTCTATCTCCATCGGTACGGTCTCCGGGGTTGCGGCGGCGGGTGGTCGGACCGGGGTGATCTGGCTGGATGCCCACGCGGACTTCAACCTCCCCGAGACCTCGCCCTCCGGCAACATCCACGGGATGCCGCTCGCCACGCTGACAGGCAGGGGGCCGTCGGAACTGGTCGAGATAGGCGGCCCCGGCGCGAGCGTCAGGGCTGAGGACGTGGTGCTGATCGGGCTCCGTTCAGTCGACCTTGAAGAGCGAGACCTGCTCCGCGAGGCCGGCGTGCGGGCCTACACGATGAAGGAGATAGACGCCTACGGGGTCGCCCGCGTCGTGCGCCGGGCAATGGAGGACCTCTCGCACGTCGACCGGGTCCACCTCTCCTTCGACCTCGACGTGCTCGACCCGGAGACAGCCCCCGGCGTCGGCACCCCGGTTCGGGGCGGCCTGACCTACCGCGAGGCGCACCTCGTCATGGAGCTTATAAACGAGGCAAACGTCGTGACCTCGCTCGACGTCGTCGAGGTCAACCCGATACTCGACGTTAGGAACGGCACGGCCGCCCTCGCCGTGGAGCTCGTCGGGAGCCTCCTGGGGCGCCGCATTATAGACCTGCCGGTCTAGCCGTTCTGCTCTTGCCGGCAGCCGAAAGCTATCTTTATCTCTTCCAGAAGGCGGGGGAGAGGAGGGCTAGGGCGGTGAAGATCTCCAGCCTTCCCAGCAGCATGCAGGCAACGAGAACGGCCCGACCGAAGGGGTTGACTACCTCGTAGCTCTCGGAGGCGCCGACCTGGCCGAGCCCCGGGCCGACGACGTTCAGGGTGGCGGCCACGGCGGTCGCCGAGGAGATGGGGGTGAGGTTTCCTTGCAAGGCGATCAGAAACGTCGCCGCGCCGAACACGACGATCCAGGCGGCGAAGAGCCCGAGCACCGCCAACCGCACCCCTTCGGGGATCACGCGCCCACCGAGCTTCAGGGGGGTGACGGCCCTTAGGTGGACCATCCTGAAGACGTCCTGGAAGACGGTTCGGAAGACGATGATCATCCGTATGACCTTTATCCCCCCCGCGGTGGAGCCGGCGCAGCCCCCGACGAACATGAGGAGGACCAGGACGACCCTGGCCGCTGTGTCCCAGGTGTCGAAGTCGGCCGTGACGAAGCCGGTAGTGGTGATGACGCTCGTCACCGCGAAGACGGAGTCGCGCAGCGCCGGGCCAGCCGACGCCCCGTAGGTCCCCTCGAAGACAAGCACGACCCACACGAAGAGCGTAGCACCCAAGATCACGCCGAGGTACGCCAGCAGCTCCCGGTCCAATACCACGTCGAAGCGGCGGCGGGTGTAGAGAAGGTAATACAGCGAGAAGGAGACCCCGGAGATCGTCATGAAGAAGACGATCACGGCTTCGACGGCCACGGAGTCGTAGAAGCCTATGGAGGCGGTCTTCGGGCTGAAGCCGCCCGTCGCGACGGTCGTGAAAGTGTGGACCACGGCGTCGTAGAGGGACATCCCAACCACCAGCAGGGCGACGGTCTGGACCAGCGAGATGGCGAGGTAGACGACGATGAGGGCCTTGGCCGTGTCGGCGATGCGGGGGGTGAGCCGGGTCTGGGTGAGTCCGGAGACCTCGGCCCCGAGCAACCGCGCCGCCCCGACGCCGAGCGCGGGCGCCACCGCCACGAAGAGCACCACTATCCCCACGCCCCCGAGCCACTGGGTCATGCTGCGCCAGAAGAGGATGGAGGGCGTCTCGGCCTCGATATCCGAGAGCAGCGTGGCGCCCGTGGTCGTGAACCCGCTCATCGCCTCGAAGGTCGAGTCGAGCAGACTGCCGAAGGTCCCCTCCACCAGGTAGGGCGTCCCGCCGAGGGCGGCCGCGAGCACCCAGGCCAGCGTCACCGAGAGGTAGACGTCCCGGTTGGAGACGTATCCGACGGCCTTCGCGGAGGCGGTCCGCGGCGGGCGTGACAACCGGAGTCCCGCCACGCCCAACACGACCATCGCCGCCCCGGGCACGACGAAGCTTCTCCAGGAGCCGTCGCCGTAGAGCAGGGAGATCGCCAGCGGCACCAGCATCGACGCGCCGATCGCCAGTACCACTCCCGCGTTTACCCGGAACACGACCCTGGGGTTCACGGCATCCCGCCTAGTCGCGCCAGAACGTCGGGGTCAGCAAGACCAGAACGGTGGGCGCGGAGCCCACGGCTACCCACCCGAAGACGACGAGCGTGAAAACGGTCCTGCCCGATATGTACGCGCTGGGCCCCCTGGTGGCGAGGAAGACGGCCGCGCCGAGGAGGAGCGCGGCCGGGACGGCGAAGGCCAGGGCATTCGAGATCACCCTAGGATGCAAAGAGGCGCTCGACGTCGTCCACGGCGCTCTCGACGGTGAAGACGACCGCGTCGTCTCCGGGCTGGAGGATCTCGCGTCCGGAGGGGATGACGACGGCGCCGTCGCGCAGGAGCGCGCCGACGATGGCGCCGCGCGGGAACCCGACCTCCGAGAGCGGCCTTCCGGCGACCCGGCACTTCTCCGGGACTCGGAGCTCGATCATCTCGGCTCCGCTCTCCAGCAGGGCCACGTTGATGACGTCCCCCTTGCGGACGAAGCGCAGGATCGCCTCCGCCGCGAGCGTGCGCGGCGAGATCGTAAGGTCCACCCCGAGGGCGTCGGCGAGCGGCGCGAACTCGCCCCGGCTCACCCCCGCGATGGTGGTCCGGGCGCCGAGCTGGCGGGCGTACATGGCAGCCAAAAGGTTCGCCCGGTCGTCCCCCGTGACGGCCACGAACGCGTCCGTGCGGTCTACCCGTTCCTGGAGGAGAAAGTCCCGTGAGATCCCCTCGTCGTGCAGCACGAAGCCCTTCCTGAGCTGGGAGGCGACGTAGCGGGCGCGTGACTCGTCCCGCTCTATCACCCGCACGGACATGCCGATCTCCTCAAGGGCCAGGGCGAGCCTGAGCCCGATCCGGCCTCCGCCGTAGATCGTCACCTCCCGCACGGGCGCGGTGTCGTTCGAGACGGCCCCGACGACCTCTGAGACGTGCCGCCCCCCGCTGATGAGCAGGACGTGATCCCGGAGCTCCAGGACCGTTTCGCCCCGCGGCACGAGCGCCTCTCCGCGCCTGACCACCCCGACTATCAGGCTCTGCTCGGGGAGCTCGACGTCCTTGAGCGCCTTGCCCAGGGCGGGGGAGCCGTCGGTCAGGATCACCTCGGCCACCTCTATTCTGTTGTCGGCGAAGGTGTCCACGTTTATCGCGCCGGGCACCAGCAGGGCGGCCTTGATCTCCCGCGCCGCCATCTGCTCGGTGTGGATGACGAAGTCTATGCCGAGCATGTCCTTGGCGAAAGGGTCGCCTGTGTCATAGTAGTCTGGGTTGTGGATTCGGGCGACCGTGCGGGGCACGCCCTGGGCCTTGGCCGCCAGGCAGGCGATGATGTTCACCTCGTCCGAACTGCTGGCGGCGATCAGCAGGTCCGACTTCTTTACCCCCGCCTCGGCCAGCACTCGCGGGCTCGCGCCGTTGCCGTGGATCACCAGGGCGTCGAGCTGCTCCGTCGCCCGCTCGACGAGCGCTTCTTCGTTCTCGATGAGGACCACGTCCTGTCCTTCTTGGGAGAGCATCCTGGCCGTGTTGAACCCGACCTCCCCGGCCCCGATTATGACCGTACGCACGGCCTACCGCCTCCTGCCGGGCGGCGGTCCAGACAGCGGCGAGGCGTCGAGCTTCTTCTTCGTCCCGCCGACCACGATCACGTCCCCTTCCCGCAGGACCGTGTCCCCGCGGGGGAGCGTCCCCGCGCCACCCTTCGGCTTCAGGGCCACGACCGTCAGGCCCAGGTTGCGCGAGAGCGCGAGTTCGGCCAGGGACTTGTCCGTCCACTGGCTCGGAACGCGCGCCTCGATCAGGGCCTCGTCCTCCCCGAGGTCCACGTAGTCGAGCATGCCGGGGGAGGCCAGCACCCGGGCCACCTGTTCGCCCATCTCCCGCTCGGGCTGTATCACCCGGTCGGCGCCGACCCTCTCAAGGACCCTGGCGTGGAGCTTGCTCGAGGCCCGCGCCACGATCATGGGTACGCCGAGCTCCTTGAGGTTCGCCGTCGCCAGGATGCCGGCCTCCACGTGGTTCTCGCCGATGACGACGGCCGCCGCGTCGAAGCCCTCGACGTTCAGGCCCAGCAGGATGTCCTCGTCAGTGGCGTCCGCTGCGACGAAATGGACGTTTGGCATGTCGTCTGCCAGATCCTGGATCAGGTCCTCCTTGGCGTCCACGGCCAAAACCTCGTGGCCCAATGAGTCCAGCGTCCCGACCATCGCGATGCCGAGACGCCCGAGGCCGACGACTAGGAATTGGTGGCTCATCTGCCGCCCACGTGGATCGCGGGTCGGCGCGAGGCGTCCGGCTCCGCCTCCCTCAAGACCTCGTGGGTCACGGGCGCGGTGTCCCCCTCCCCGAACAGGAGGTAGCGGAACAGGTATACGATCGGGTTCCCCTCGGTCCAGCCGAAGTAGCAGTGCGGCGTCTTGTCGGTCGTGTCGCGCAGGTGCAGGAGGAGGGCCGCTATCGCATTCGGCACCGTCGAGCTCTTCGCACGCAGCACCTTGTGGTCACCGATCTCGACGCCCCTCACCTCCAAGACGTCCGTGAACTCCGAGGCGTCCTCCACGTCCACCTCCAGGAACAGGATCCGCTCCCCTGGCGGGATGTGGTTGTCCTCGCGCTGCTCGCGCTCCTTGCGGGCGTACTCCTCCTCCGTTCCGTGACGCCGCCTGTGGGCGACGAGGTGGATGTCACCCCCGCCCGCCTCGTCGATGAACCCCTGCGCCGCCTCGTCTATCTCTATGCGCTCCTGCCTGAGCTCCGTCGAGCGTTGCACGCGCGAGACCAGCGAGACGACGACGATGGCGACGCCGAAGAAGAAGGCGATCAGGAGGCCGTCGGGGCGCTGCACGGCGTTAGCGATCAGGGCGTAGACGAAGATCGCGGCGACCACTCCAAACGCGAGCCCGCCCCGCCTCGAGCTCCCGCGCCAGGCGGTCAGGGTCACGGCGAAGGCGGCCGAGGTCATCATGGCCAGCACCCCGGTCGCGTAGGCCCCGGCCTGAGCGTCCACGCTCGCCTCGAAGATAATGGTTATGACGATGGCGACGAAGATGTAGACTAGCACCAGCGGCCTGATCGCCCGCGTCCAGTCCGGCGCCATGCCGTAGCGCGGCAGATAGCGAGGCACTATGTTCAACAG
>JACDFX010000119.1 GCA_013815575.1 Rubrobacter sp. | reverse complement strand
CTCCGTCAGCTACGGGATGGCCGTCGCCACCGCCAACGTCCCGGTAGGCAGGGGCGAGGAGGTCCTGATCCTGGAGGACCAGTTCCCCTCCAACGTCTACCCCTGGCGCGAGCTGGTCAAGAAGAAAGAAGCGGACCTCGTCGTCGTCCCGCGCCCCGACGACCACGACTGGACGCGCGCCGTGCTGGGACGATTGAGCGGGCGGACGGCGGTCTTGGCGGTGCCGAACTGCCACTGGACGGACGGCTCGCTGCTGGACCTCGTGGAGATCGGGGGTCGGGCGCGGGAGGTCGGGGCGGCGCTCGTGGTCGACGGCATCCAGTCGCTCGGGGCGTACCCGTTCGACGTCGAAGCGGTGCGGCCGGACTTTCTCGTCGCGTCGTCGTACAAGTGGATGCTCGGGCCGTACGGGGTCGGGTTCATGTACGTGGGCGAGGAGTACCGGGAGGGGGTGCCGGTCGAGCACAACTGGATCAACCGCCGCGGCAGCGAGGAGTTCTCGCGCCTGGTCGAGTACAGGGATGCCTTCCAGCCCGGCGCCCGGCGCTACGACGTCGGCGAGCGGAGCAACTTCGTCCTGCTGCCGATGGTCGTCGCCGCCCTGCGCCGGATACTCGGCTGGGGCGTGGAGAACGTCTCGGAGACCATCGGCGGGCTGACGGACCTCGTCGAGGAGGAGGCCGGCCGGCTCGGCATCGGGACGGTCCCGAAAGGGCGGCGGGCGCGGCACATGATCGGGCTGAAGCTCGGCCCCGACGCCCCCGGAGACCTCGCCGCTAGGCTGGCCGCCGAGGGGGTCTTCGTCAGCGTGCGCGGCGAAAGCATCCGCGTCTCGCCGCACCTGTACAACACCGAGGAGGACGTGGAACGGCTCTTCGCTGCGCTCGCGAAGGCGGTTTGAGGGAGGTTTCAGGCTTTAGCCGTCGGGCTCCGGGCGGGCGCGTGTGCGAGGGTCTCTCTACGGACCTTCGGCTTCTCTGCAAGCGTCCCCCGAGCAGCTCTTCAGGGCTTTCAGGTCTCCCTCTATACCCTGCGGCGCGTCTTCGGGGCGGTTCTCAAGCTGGTACGGGTCCCTGACGAGGTCGTAGTACTCCGTATCGCCGGTCGAGTACTCGACAAAGACCTCGTCCTCGCGGCGCACGCCGGCGTAGCCGGGCCTATCGTAGTATGTGCCGCCCACGCCTTCGATCAGGAGCGAGGAACGCCAGGTATCGGGGGCTTCACCGTCCAGGAAGGGTACGAAGGTTCTCCCGTCCATCCAGCCGGGCGGCGAAGATCCGGCCAGATCCAGGACCGTCGGGGCGATGTCCGTGTTGGCGACGAGCTCGTCGAAGGACTCGTCTGCGGGGACGCCCGGCCCCCTCACGACGAACGGGACCTCGTGCGCCTCCGTGTACGGCGTCCACTTGGCCCCCCTTATGCGGTGTATCCCCATGTGGTAGCCGTTGTCCGAGGTAAAGATCAGGTAGGTGTCGTTTAGCTGGTCCGTGCGGGAGAGGGCTGAGACGACTTCCCGGCTCAGGTCCTCGAGGGTAAGCGCGCTCCGCAGGCGCAAGGCTTGAAGCCGGTCGAAACGGTCCACCTCCCTCTTTCTGAGCGGGTCTTTTGCGCGTATCCAGGCGGGCTTGTCCGAGACATCGGCCTCGTTGAAGGATGGGGGCCTAGGAGCCCGGGCGTCAGGGTACGCGTTTTGGTGGCGCCCGGGTATGACGAGCGGTGTGTGGGTATCCATGGTGGACACCTGCATGAAGAACGGCCGGGATGATCCCTGCCGGCCCTCTATGTACCGCGCGGCCTCGCCGGAGAGCCAGTCAGTGTAGTGGTCTTCGAAGCCGATGACGGTCCCGTCCCGGTTGATTATGGACTCGTCCAGGTACGCCTGCCAGTGGTCCCAGCCGGGCGGAACTTGACCTTCCCATCCACCCGCCTCCTCGTAACCGTTCAGGTACTTGCCGCCGAACCACGTCTCGTAGCCTTCGTCTTGCAGGAGCGTCGCGAGGGTCTGGTCCTCCAACCCGCTCTCCCGGAAGAACCTGGCGCCCCCGCCGGGGTCCTTGTTGAGGTTGGACACCAAACCCGTGTTGTGGGCGTACTGGCCCCGGAAGATGGAGGCCCGCGACGGGCAGCACAGGGAGGTCGTGACCAGGGCGTTCGTGAAGCTGGTTCCCTCCGACGTCCAGGACGAACCGAGCGTCGAGCGTCCAAAGACCGAACCGTCCAGGTCGTCGGCGAGGATAAGGATTACGTTGGGCCTCTTATCCGAGGGAACCGTTCCGGCCTCGATCCCCGTGTCACCCTCGGTCCTGCCCGCCTGCCCCGTCTCCCCCTCAGGCCCGCAAGCAACGGCCAAAACCAGGAGCAGCGCGAGCGCGAGGACGACCTCCGGTGCGCTTCCGTAAATCCGCGAAGACCGATCCAAGATGGGCTAAGCCTAGCACGTGGCTGGAACCCGTCCCGGACGGGCTACCCTTCGGCGACCAGGCGTTCGATGCTGGGCCAGGGGAGAAACTCGTAGCCCATCGGGTCGCGGGTCGGCGAACCATTCGACGACATCACCGGCGGCGACGGCGTCGACGAACTCTCCGGCGGCAACAACAACGACACCATAAACGCCCTGGGCGGCGGGCGGGACCTCGTCAACTGTGGCCTCGGGAACGATGACCAGGCCATCGCCGACGAGATAGACGGCGTCCAGGGCGACTGCGAGCGGGTGACCAGAAGGTAGCCCGCGTCCCAAACTCCGGAGCGTCCGTACGGGGCTGGGACCTTTCGGGGTCCCGGCCCCTTTACGTTTGCGGGCCGATAAACTCTTCCAGCGGCACCGCCTCCGTGAGCCCCGATTCGGGGTCCACCACGGCGTACTCGGCCCCGGCCGCCCTGGCCACGAGGGCGTGGCGGCGGAGGCCGTCGGGGTCTTCTATGGTCGCGAGGCCTTCCGGCAGGCCGAGGTGCGCGGCGCTCTGGCGGAATGCGCGGGCCCCTTCCGGGGTGCCGAAGAGCGCGGCAACCAGGATCTCACCTTCCCCCACCTCGACGGAGATCAGGGGCGCCTCCCCCCTCTCGTCTGAGATGACGTAGAGGGGGAACGGGGCCTCCCCAGCCCTCTCGGCCGCCCTCTGCGCCACGTCCCCCGCGTGGAATAGCCCAACCCCCTCCCCACCCACGAGGAGCACGAAGTCCATCCCGGAGAGAGCAAAAGCCTCGACGTCTCCCCAACTGTAGAGCTCCCGCGGCTCCGCGCCGGCCAGGCTCTCCATCCCGTGCGACGCGGCGCCGGCGGAGAACTCTCCGGCGAGCTCCCTATCCGAGAAGAGGGCCGCCACCAGCGCCACCTCGCCGCCGACCTCCGTCTCCTGCAGGGCGTCACCGCCTTCGGCGTCCACCAGCTTGAAGAGCGGCGGGCGCGGGAGGTCGTCGAGGGTAAGCTCCCGGCTGGGGTCAGCCATGCTCGGCCTTACCTCTTACGAGATCTTTGGCGGAGCCCGCCGGGAAGAAGGCCGCCGCGGCCAGGCTTGAGACGCCGAAGGCCAACAATACCCAGAACGCCGGGGAGAGCGCGGCGGCCAGGGCCCCGGCGAGCTCCGAGTAGGCCGCATCCGGGATGCGGGAACGCACGGCGGGCTGCAGCAAGGCGTTCGGGTCGGAGAGGAGGCGACCAAGCGCGGCGTCGCCCTCCGCAACCCGTCCGACGGCCGCCCGATAGCGGTCGTCTAGGGAGGCGTTCAAAAGCGCGCCCATCGCGGCGACGCCGAGAGACCCGCCCACCGTCCGGAAGAAGACGACCGAGGAGGTCGCGACCCCGCGCCGCCGCCAGGGGACGGCGTTCTGTACGCTCACCAGGTAACTCGTGCTGGAGAAGCCGAGCCCGAGCCCGATGACGACGACCGCGAGGACCACGTAGGCGAGCGTGGTGTCCCGGGCCATCGGGACGCACAGGGCCGAGCCGGCGGCGACCAGCGCGGAGCCGAGCAGGAGCGTCGCGCGGTACCCGGTTTTCAGCAGCATCCGTCCGCCGACGAACGAGCCGACGGGCCAGCCTATGGAGAGGGAGGCCACGACCGCCCCCGCCGTAAGGGCCGTGCCGCCGAGCGAACCCTGCACAAAGAGCGGCACGTAGACCGAGACGCCGAGCAGGACCCCGCCCATCGCCAGGTTCCCGAAGGCCGAGACCGAGAGGATCCTGTCCCTGAAAAGGTCCAGGGGGATGATCGGGTCCTCAGCCCGTCCCTCCACGAACACGAACAGCCCGAGCGCCGCGACGCCGCCGAGAAAGAGCCAGACGGAGCCTGACGACAGGCCGGTCCCTCCGCCCCCGAGCAGGGCGAGTAGAACGGCGACGAGGCCGCCGGTCAGGAGCGCGGTGCCGAGGTAGTCCATCTTACGTTCGCGGCGCTCGAAGGACTCAGTCAGGGTCAGGGCGAGAAGGGCGGCGGCGACTAGGCCAAAGGGGACATTCAGGTAGAAGACCCAGCGCCAGGAGACCAGGTCGGTCAGAAGGCCGCCGACGGCGGGGCCGAGGATTGCGGAGATCCCCCACACCGCCCCAAACAACCCCTGGATGCGCGCCCGCGCCTCGAGCTCGAAGATGTCGCCGACGATCGTGATGGCGACCGGCTGCACAGCCCCAGCCCCCAGCCCCTGCAGGGTCCTGAACGCGATCAGCGCCGCCATGCTCTGCGAGGTCCCTGCCAGCACGCTGCCGAGCAAGAACAGGAAGATCCCGGCCAGATAAACGGGCTTTCTCCCGTAGGTATCCGAGAGCTTGCCGAAGACCGGCCCCGTGA
Source organism: Rubrobacter sp. (assembly GCA_013815575.1). GTDB lineage: Bacteria > Actinomycetota > Rubrobacteria > Rubrobacterales > Rubrobacteraceae > Rubrobacter_D. The sequence goes on along the minus strand of JACDFX010000119.1, from coordinate 1,468 downwards.
CGGTCGCGGCCAGAAGGTACGAGGCGAAGGCCCACGGGTAGAGGGAGAGCCCGCCGAGCTCGCCGATGATCGTCGGCATCGCGGTACCCACGACCGTGGCGTCCAGGGCCGCCAGAAAGGTCCCGATAAGCGTCGCGAGCACCACGAGCGTCTTGCGCCGTTTGCTAAGCCCCAAAGCTAAGAGTTTTGTTCGGGTTGGATCACGAAAGAAAAATCATAGCACCGGCAAACCCTACTCCGGCCGGCGCCGGCTAACGTATGAGGGACCGGGGCCTGACCAGCTCGCGGACGGTCGCAAGGAGGTCCTCGCCCGAGAAGGGCTTGCGCAGGACGCGAACGCAGCCGTGGGTCCGCTCGGCGAGCGCCCGTGCCGCTGGGTCCTTCTTGGCGGCCGTTAGGACGACCGGTATCTTTGCGGTCTTCGGCATGGCCTTGAGGCAGTGGCAGGCCTCGACGCCACCCACCTGCGGCATGGAGACGTCCATGACGATGAGGTCTACCTTGCGGCCCAGCGCCTCCTGCAGGGCCCTCTGACCATCCGTGGCGACGACGACCCGGAAACCCTCACGAGTAAGGGTCTCCGTGGCGGATTCCAGCGCGACGGGATCGTCGTCGGCGAGCATGATTGTCTGTTTTCCTCTCTCCACGGCGCGTTATTTTACACCCAAAGCCACACGCGCATAGCCCGGGCAACAAAAAAGATCCAACCCGCCCGAAACGGCCCGCCCACTCGGGGTAAAGAGATCACGCCAGGGCCCTTCTCATCGTCCCCGGAACCCCGGAGAGCGGACGCCGCCTGCTAAAATAACGCCACGAACTCTTTAGACGTGAAGCTGACCGCTAGAAGCTAAAGGCTACAACGAGGTGAGCGTGACGGAGCAAAGATACTTCCGCAAGGGCTTCAAGATGCGCGAGGAGGTGCAGCACCTCCTCGACCGCGACTACCGCTCAGAGGCCGTCGACAAAGTGCGCGAGAACGGCAACGCGCTCTCCGTGGACGGGCTAACGATACGCCTCGCCGACGAGTTCGGGTTCTGCTACGGGGTGGACCGGGCCGTGGACTACGCCTTCCAGACCAGGGAGAAGTTCCCGGACAGGCGCATCTTCATAACGGGGGACATGATCCACAACGTCTCCATGAACGACCGCCTGCGCGAGATGGGCATAGAGTTCCTCTCCACGGGCTTTGACGGCCCGACGGAGGACGCGTTCGACGGCCTCTCCCCGGAGGATGTGGTGTTGCTGCCGGCCTTCGGCGCCCCCATAAACTGGGTCGAAAAGCTCCGCGATAAGGAGTGCGTCGTGGTCGACACGACCTGCGGCTCGGTGCTCTCCGTCTGGAAGCGCGTTACGCGCTACGCCAAGAAAGAGTTCACCAGCATCATCCACGGCAAGTACTACCACGAGGAGACCAAGGCAACGGCCTCCCAGACCCTCAAGGACGGCGGCAACGGCCGCTACCTCATAG
>JACDFX010000521.1 GCA_013815575.1 Rubrobacter sp. | reverse complement strand
ATGGAGGAGGTCTTCGGGGACTTCGACCGCGAGCCCGTCGCCGCCGCCTCCATAGCGCAGGTCCACCGCGCCACGCTGCGAGACGGCCGCGCGGTGGCGGTAAAGGTCCAGTACCCGGGCGTCGCGGGCCTCGTCGAGGCCGACCTGGAGGCCCTGGAATCCATCTTCGATGTCATCGCCCGCCTGGAGCCGGGCGTCAGGCTGCGGTCCATAGCGGACTACCTCCGCTGGACGCTGCCCCTGGAGCTGGACTTCCGCCGCGAGGCCGGGGCCATGACGAACCTCCGGCGGACACTCTCGCATAGGACGGACGTGGTGGTGCCTGGCGTGGTGGAAGGCATGAGCACCGAACGCCTGCTCGTCATGGACTTCGTGGAGGGGGTCAGGATCTCCGACCGCGAAGCCCTCGTCGCGGCCGGCATGGACCCCGGCGAGGTGGCGGAGCGGCTGAACGACGTCTTCGCGGAGGGACTCTTCCGGCACGGCGTCCTCCACGCCGACCCCCACCCCGGCAACCTCCTCGTTCAGCCCGGACCCGACGGCCCGCGGCTGGTCCTTCTCGACCACGGCCTCACCATGGACCTCGAACCGTCCCTCGTCGCCAACTTGGCCCGAATGATCGGTGCCATGAGGGAGGGCGACCTGGAAGCGCTGACCCGCTCTCTCGGCGAGACCGGGTTGCCGGTGGGACCGGAGACCGACGTGGAGGCCCTGCTCGGGGTCGTCGGCGTCCTGCTCGGAGGGGGGCGGGAGGAGACCCGTCCCGAGCTCGGGGAGCTGGGTCGAGGCCTGGGGGCGAGCGTGGGGGATCTACCGCCCAGGTTGCTCCTCGTGGGACGCGCCATAGGGCTGCTAGACGGGATCACCCGCACCCTCGACCCGGACCTCGACGTGCTGGAGATCGTCGCGCGCTACGCCGACGACCCGTAGAACGACTCCGGGGAGTTACCCGGCGGGGCCTCGGCGGGACCGAGAGTAGAACTCGTCGAGGAGGGGCGCGCTGATCTCCTCGACTATCTCTACCTGCCTGGGGGTAAGGTCCTCCTCCCAACCCCCCGGGGAAGCCTTTCTGTAAAACTTTCCCTGCCCCTTCATATCCTCGGGGATGGCCTCCCAGGAGTGCTTCTCGACCGCCCGGGCAAGCGTGTCCCCGTCCGCCTCTATCCTCAGCCCCGAGTAGATGCGCCTCATGGCGTCGAGGGGTTCGGCCCTCAGGTCCTCGTAGCGGATCAGCGTCTTGGGTCCCTCGTGGGCGTCGAAGGCCTGCCTGGCCCTCTCCATGTTCCGCAGGTACTTTCTGGCTGACCTCTTCACGACGGCGTCGGGCTGTTTGGCGGTCAGGGCCCTTCGCCCCGAGCCGGCGGCCCGGCGCTGCTCCTTCTGCCAGCTACCCTCCCGCGTCGCGTCGAGGGAGGACGAGACCACGTCTCTGGGGTCTCGGACGAGGAGGATCATGCGGCTCTCCGGCAACGCCTCCATGAGGAAGGGCGCGCCCACGCCCCCACCCGGCTCTTTCACGACGAGGTAGTCCTCGGGGCCTAGGGTTGGGAAGGCGTACCGGGCGCCGGTCAAGACGAAGTGCCTTATCGAGGAGATCCAGGCCCTACGGGTCGGGCTGCCCATGATGAAGTTCGCCGACTCCGTCTTGGCCCTCGGCGTGTTCTCGTAGAACTCTCCGAAGAGGTGGCCGACCCGCGGCTCCTTCCAGACATCGGCCCCGTCGATCTCACCCATCATGGAGGCCAACCACGTGCTCCCGCTCCTGGCGACGCAGAAGATCCAGACGATGTTCGCCGGGCTCAAACCCCCCGCGGCCCCCTCCGGCGCGACGGCCAGCGAACGCCCGGACCCGACCGAAGCCGCGGCCAGCCGCCGCCTCAGGACGGCCAGTTTCGGATACCGCGCGGAGGCCCGCCGCCACGCCCACAAACCCCTGCGCTTCACCCGTGATCCGAAAGACGCCCTCATCACACTCCTCATCGGAGTCGATTACCTTCAATCGCCGCCATGCAGGTTAGAGCATCCCGCGTCGTTAGTAAAATCGGCCGCCCAGCCGCTTCGCCCTCGACCCCTTTGAGACCGGGTCCCCGGCGTAGGCGGTACGGATACCCGAGATCCCCACCTCCCCTCGCCCAGGACTGGCCGTTACGGGCGTTACTGCGCGACCGGCTGCTGGCCGGAGAGCAGCTTCGAGCCGTCCATGGTCTGGTCGGGGGGCGGCGCCTGGACGTCAACCGAAGTGCCGAAGTCG
>JACDFX010000118.1 GCA_013815575.1 Rubrobacter sp. | reverse complement strand
GTGGAAGCCCCGGTGGAAGCCCCGGTGGAAGCCCGCTCGTCGGTGACGGTGGTGAACCTTGAAGGTTTACCCAAAGACCCGCAGAATCTCGGAGAGACTCGCGTGACCCGAAAACGATCCGCGGTCCCTGGACCTTCGGGTTTGAGGTCCCCGAACGCTAAACGTAGCTTCTTCGCCGGGGCATGTCGCACAAGAGCGATGGGCCCCAGTTAGATCTTCCGCTCAGCTGGGCGGCGTGATTCTACGCGAAGCTTTCACCCGGAAGGCTTCCGGGATCAACCCCAAGCCACGTCGCAACAGAAGCCCCAACGTCTGAGAAGCCGGTCCTGACGCCAAGGTCTCCCGGCTCTCCAGCGCCAACGACGAGGAGCGGCACCCGTTCGCGGGTGTGGTCGGTGCCCCTGAAGGTCGGGTCGTTGCCGTGGTCGGCGGTGATGATGAGCAGGTCTTGTTCGGTCATAGCGTCGAGCAACTCGGGCAGGCGGGCGTCGAAGCGTTTTATGTTCCTAGACATGCCTCGCGGGTCGCGGCGGTGGCCGTATTTGGCGTCGAAGTCGACGAGGTTGGCGAAGACGAGGCCGGATTCCACGCGGCCCAGAGCGTCCATTATGGCGTCTACTTTGGCCGCGTCGTCCGGGGGTGCCGGGAGGTGTTCGGTGATGCCCTTGCCGTCGAAGATGTCCCGGATCTTGCCTACCGCGACGACCTCGTGGCCGGCGTTCTTTATGAGGTCCAGGTACGTTTCGGAGGGCGGTGTGATGCCGTAGTCGTGGCGGTTTTCGTTCTCCCGCTCGTAGCCGCCCGGCCCGCCGTGGAAGGGGCGGGCGATGACGCGCTCGACCAGTATCTTGCCCTCGCCTATGAGCATCTTGTGGGCCTTTTGGCAGGCTTCGTAGAGTTCTTCGAGGGGGATGTGATCCGTGTTGGCGGCGATTTGGAAGACGGAGTCGGCTGAGGTGTAGAGGATCCAGGCTCCGGTTTCTTCTTGCTCGGGCCCGAGCTCCTCGATGATCTCCGTCCCTGAGGCCGGCCTGTTCCCGATAACCTCCCGCCCGGTCTCGTCCTCGAACCTGGCGAGCACGCCCTCGGGGAAGCCCTCTGGATATGTCGGCAGCGGGTCGTCGAGCACGAGCCCCATCATCTCCCAGTGCCCGGAGAGGGTAGCCTTGCCCGCCGAGAGCTCCACCATGAGCCCGTGGGAGGCCCCGGGACGGGCAGCCGGCGGGATGCCCTCTACGTTCTCGACGTTGCCGAGGCCGAGGGCTTGCAGGTTCGGGACGCCGAGGCCGCCAACCGCCCGCGCGGTGTTCGCCAGCGTGTTCGCGCCCTCGTCGCCGAATGGCGCCGCGTCCGGGGCGTTGCCGGCCCCGAGGCCGTCAAGGACAACGACCGTCGCTCTGCGTCCCATGTCTCTCCTTTACGGGTCCGTGTACCCCGGTCTTCTCGCCCAATGCTCTACGTAATCAGTATGCCCGCTACGGCCGCGTTCATCAGGCTCGGGGCGTCTGTTCTTCGCCGGGCTCCGTAGGGTAAGTAACTGCCCACGCAGACAGAATCCTGGAGGGGCATGGGAGCCGGCTACGAGGTAAGGGAAGCCACTGAGGGGGACGGGGCGGGGATCCACGCCCTCGCCCGCGAGCTTGCCGGGGCCGTGGGGGACGCGCCGCCCGACGAGGGGGCCGTCCGGACGCAGCTCGAACAGTTGCTCCGGGAGACCGGGGCGCGGGTCTTTGTCGCTGAGGTCGGGAGCGAGGTGGCAGGGGTGGTGAGCCTCTGGATCAAGCCCGACCTCGCCCACGGCGACGCGGTCGTCGAGGTCCCGATGCTCGCCGTCTCCGAGGAGCATCGCCGCGCCGGCGTCGGAAAGCTGCTGATGGGGCGGGTCCGGCAGGTCGCCTCCGAGAACGACGCCTCCCTCGTCGAGCTCGTCGCCACCAGGGCCAACGTGACCGCCCGCGACTTCTACAAGTCCCTTGGTTTCATCGAGGCCGATGTCGTCTCCCTGGAGTTCGTCGGGGACATCGAACACCCCCCGGAAGAATAGCGGTGGAGGCCGGCTTCTAGCGACCGGGGTAGGCCACGATGGCTGCCGCGACCAGCACCGCCGCGCCGACGAGGCCGAGCAAGATCCCCCGCCAAGCCGGCACTTCTTGCGCCTTGACGATGCCGAGCGGCACGAGCAGCGCGACGCCCCACGCGAGCGCCGCCCACCGCAGAACGGGTAAGGCCGCGAGGGGCAGGACGAACCCGAGCGGGTAGGCCAGCACCCGCCAGGTGACCCCGAACCCGTACCTGCCCCCGAGGGCGCCGGGGTGGTAGAGGCCGGCGAGCAAAACGGAGAGCGGCAACGGCAGGACGAGTACGACGAGCGCCGGAAGGAGCCCCGCCAGGAAGAACCAGACGACTGCGGCCGGGAGGCCGGAGAAGGCGAGGAACAGGGCCGGCGCCCTCACGTCCGGGACCCTCGGCAGCAGGCCGAAGAAGCGGGCCGGGTGGACGAGAAGCGTCGAGAGCAGGCGTCCGTAGCTCGAGAACGGGCGCGAGACGTCCCAGTCGCTCGCCCCGCCCCGGATCGTGTCCCGCGTGTACCCGCGCTTCGCCACGGAGGCCAGTATATAGAAGGGCCTCGGGTATCGGGGAGGCTAAAAATGCCCGTTACCGGCCGTAGTATGCTGACCCGCCATGGCACCGGACCCTGACGACCGACAGAAGGTTTCCCGCAGATGGGCCGTTGCTTCGGGTGCCGGGGTCGCGCTGGTCCTGGCCGCCGTCTACGTCGCCACGCTCGCGCCTACCGTGTTGCCGTACGGCACGCCTTACACGCTGGACTCGCCGATGCTGCAGGCGGCGGTTCCGGTGCTCGGCGTCGGGCACCCGACCGGCTACCCGACTTACATGATGCTCACCCACCTCTTTACCTACCTGCCCTTCGGGGACGCGGCCTACCGGGTAAACCTCGCCTCCGCCGTCTACGGCGTTATGGCCGGGGCGGCGGTCTACGCGGCGGGGCTGCTACTTGGCCGGCGGATCGTGGCTGCTGCTGCGGGCTCTTTGGCCTTCGGTTTCTGTGGGGCGTTCTGGTCTCAGGCCGTGATCGCCGAGGTCTACACCCTGAACGCCCTCTTCGTGGCACTCGGTCTCTGCGCGCTCCTGCTCTGGCGGGACCGGCGGGACGACAGGCTCCTGCTCGTCTTTAGCTCTCTCGTCGGCCTCTCGCTCACCCACCACCTGTCGAGCGCGCTGCTGGTTCCGGCCGGCCTGCTCTTCGTCGCCCTGGTAGACCGCGGCGTCTTCTCGAAGCCGGGCTTCTTGCTGAAGGGTATCGGGTCTTTCGCCCTTGGCCTGTTGCCCTTGCTCTACCTCCCGATCCGGGCGTCCATGAACGCGCCCCTGAACGAAGCGGACCCCTCGACGCCCGGCCGGTTTCTGAACCTCGTGACTGGGGGGAGCTTTCTCGCGGAATCGTCGGAGGCGGGTAGGCAGTGTGTCCCTTCCTCTCTCGCGCTCGAAGGCCCCGTCCCGAAGCTCGCCTCTTTCGGACGGGAGGTTCTGGTCCAGTTTCCCCTGGCTTTCCTGGCGATCGGGGCGGTCGGCGTGCTCTATTTGCTGCTTCGGGACCGTGCGGCGGCGGGCCTCCTTGGCGTCATATTTCTCGGTTCCCTGTTCCACGGCCTGGCGTACCTCTGGCTCGGCATCGAGGACTTTGCGACGTTCACGATCCCGGGCCTACTAACCTTCGCCCTCTGCGTCTCCGCCGGCCTCAACCTCTTGCTCCGACCCCTGGAAAACCTCCGCGCCGGGCCGGGACGGGTTCTGCCGGTCGCGTTCTCCGCCATCGTCCTGGCCCTGCCGCTCCTCGGCGCGTGGAACGCCTACGCGCCGCTCGACCGGAGCGAGAACGACGGGGGTCGCCGGGCCGTCGAGGCGGTGGCCCGAAACGCCGAGAGGGGCGCGACCGTCCTGCACCACCGCAGCCCACTGTGGTACATGGCCCTGGTCGAGGAACGCCGCCGGGACCTCACCCTCGTGGACCCTTTCTGCACCTCCTGGGACCGCCGTACCGACCTCGTCTGGCCCGATGACCTGGCCGCCGGGGCCTCCGCCGCCCGCTACGGCACCGACGACACCACCGGCGTCGAGGCAGCCCGCAAGGCCGCAGAGAACGGCCCCGTCTACGTCCTCGACCACGGCAGGGTCGACTACGGCCGCTTCAGGAGAGCCGGTTTCGAGGTGGAACCGGTGGGTGACGACCGGCTCCTCTACGAGCTCGTTCCCCGCTGAGAATCTCCGCTTGACTACCAAACGGGCGAGACGCACAATACACATCAGGAGGTGTATGAATATGCGGACGAACATAGTTCTGGACGACGAGTTGGTGGAAGAGGCTTTCCGGCACTCGGACGCGAAGACGAAGCGGGAGTTGGTAGACCGGGCCTTGCGGGAGTTCGTGGACAACCACAAGCGCAGGGACATCCGGGAGTTGCGGGGGAAGGGTTTGATCCGTCCTGACTACGACTACAAGGCGTTACGGGAAGGCCGCTGACCCTGTATCTCGTGGACACTTCCGTGTGGATAGGATACATGCGTGATATCGAGAACGGTGCCACCCGGCGTTTTGCGGAGATATCCGGGGGCGGATATCCGTTCGGAATCACGGGTGTCATCTACCAGGAAGTATTGCAAGGCGCCGCTTCCGGGGCGAAGTTCGACTACCTCTCGGACTACCTGGGATCCCAGACCTTCTACCATCCGAGGGACCCCGTCGGGAGCTACCGGGAGGCCGCGCGTATGTACTTCGACTGTCGTCGCGCGGGCGTAACCATTCGCTCGGCCATCGACTGCCTCATCGCCCGCGTTGCCATCGAGCACGATCTCCTGCTGCTCCACGACGACCGGGATTTCGAGAAGATGGCCGGCGTTGTGCCCGATCTCGTCCTCGCCTGAGCGGGCGGGAGCCGTGCCCCCGATCATCTATAATCAACCCAACGAATTGCGGAACCTCCACAGAAGGGGTCGAAAAACATGGCGGAAGATTCTTACGGCGCGCGCAGCAGCCTGAACGCCGGGTCTGGCGAAGTCACCTACTACAGCCTGAAGAAGCTGGACGAGCAGGTGGAGGGGGACGTCTTCTCCCTCCCGTTCTCCATACGGGTGATGCTTGAGTCGCTACTGAGAAACGCCGGCGGCAAGTTCGTCTCCAGGGAGGACGTGGAGGCGCTCGCCTCCTGGCCGGGGTCGATTGGCGGGGAGCTGGCCTATCTTCCGGCCAGGGTGGTCATGCAGGACTTCACCGGGGTTCCGGCCATCGTGGACCTGGCGGCGATGCGGAGCGCCATGCAGAGCGTCGGGGGGGACCCGAAGAAGATCAACCCTCTCGTCCCTGTGGACCTCGTCATCGACCACTCTGTCCAGGTTGATGCCTTCGGCAACCACGCGGCCCTGCAGTTCAACGCCGAGCGCGAGTTCCAGCGCAACCGCGAGCGCTACGAGTTCCTGAAGTGGGGCCAGCAGGCCTTTGACAACTTCTCCGTCGTGCCGCCCGCCACCGGCATAATCCACCAGGTCAACCTCGAGTACTTGGCGAAGGGCGTAGTCGTCAAGGACGGTGTGGCGATGCCGGACACGCTCGTGGGCACCGACAGCCACACCACCATGATCAACGGCCTCGGTGTGCTCGGCTGGGGTGTGGGCGGCATCGAGGCCGAGGCCGTCACCCTTGGCCAGCCGTACTACATGCTCGTACCGCAGGTTATCGGCTTCAAGCTGACGGACGCCCTGCCCGAGGGTGTAACGGCCACCGACCTCGTCCTCACCGTTACCCAGATGCTCCGCGCCCACGGCGTGGTCGGCAAGTTCGTCGAGTTCTACGGCGACGGGTTGTCCAGGCTCTCCCTGCCGGACCGCGCGACCATCGCCAACATGTCCCCCGAGTTCGGGGCGACGTGCACGTTCTTCCCGGTGGACGAAGAGACGCTGAGCTACCTGCGGGGGACCGGGCGTGACGAGGAGCTCGTCGAGCTCGTCGAGGCGTACTACAGGGAGCAGGGCCTCTGGCGCACGGACGAGACGCCCGAGCCGCGCTTCTCGGAGGTGCTGGAGCTCGACCTCTCCACGGTCGAGGCGAGCCTCGCGGGGCCGCGCCGCCCGCAGGACAGGGTGGCGCTCGACGACATGCAGCCCTCCTTCCGTCAGGCGCTCGCCGAGATGGTCGGCACCGACCACGCCCTGGTGGGCAACGGCTCCACGAACGGCCACGGGGACGACGCCTACAACCACGCCGACGAGGAGTCCTTCCCGGCCAGCGA
>JACDFX010000520.1 GCA_013815575.1 Rubrobacter sp. | reverse complement strand
GGGTAGAGGAAGCTGAACTCGGTGGGCTCTTCGGCGGCTTCGGCGACCGCTTCGGCGAGCTCGATCGCGCCGGCCCCGCCCTCGGAGAAGTGGTTGGCGACGGCCACCCGCGCGCCCATCTCCTCGGCTATTTCGCGTATGGCGGCGTGCTCGGAGTCGTGGTCGGTCGGGAACGCGTTTATCGCCACCACGGGCGAGACGCCGTGCAGCCTTATGTTTTCGATCTGCTTTCTCAGGTTGTCCGCCCCGGCGAACACGTCGTCCGGGTTCTCCTCCAGGAGCTCCGGCGGCAGCGGACGTCCGGCGACGACCTTGAACCTGCCAGAGTGCGCCTTGAGGGCGCGGACGGTCGCCACAAGCACCGCCGCGTCGGCCTTGAGCCCGGAGTAGCGGCATTTGATGTTAAAGAAACGCTCGGCGCCCATGTCCGCGCCGAAGCCAGCCTCCGTTATGAGGTAATCGCCGCCCCGGATGCCGATCCTGTCCGCCACGATGGAGGAGTTGCCGGTGGCGATGTTGCCGAAGGGCCCAGCGTGGACCAGCACCGGCGTGTTCTCAAGCGTCTGCATCAGGTTCGGCTTTATCGCCTCGCGCATCATCACGGCCATGGCCCCGGCGGCCTTCAGGTCCTCGGCGGTGATGGGCTCGCCGTCTACGGTGTTGCCGATCACGATGCGGCCCAATCGATTGCGCAGGTCCTTGAGAGAGGTAGAGAGGGCGAGAATCGCCATTACCTCGGAGGCGGCGGTGATGTCGAAGCCAGTCTCGCGCGGGATGCCGTCAGCGCGTGGTCCGAGGCCTTCGACTATGTTGCGCAGGGCGCGGTCGTTGACGTCGAGCACCCGCCGCCAGGTGATGCTGTGCCGGTCGACGTGGAAAAAGTCGTCGTTCTGGTGGACGTGGTTGTCGATCATGGCCGCGAGCAGGTTGTGGGCTGCCGTGACCGCGTGCGTGTCCCCGGTCAGGTGGAGGTTGAGCATCTCCATCGGCACGACCTGGCTGTAGCCGCCGCCCGCGGCGCCGCCCTTTATGCCGAACGTCGGGCCCATCGCCGGCTGGCGCACCGCGACCGTCGCCCTCTTCCCGAGGTGGGAGAAAGCCTGCCCCAGGCCAACCGTCGTCGTGGTCTTCCCCTCCCCGAGCGGCGTTGGCGTGATGGCGGAGACCACCACGTACTTCGCCAGCGGCCGGTCCGAGAGCTCCTCGATGGCTTCGAGCTTTATCTTCGCCACGGAGTCGCCGTAGGGCTCCAGCAGGTGCTGGCCTATTCCCATATCCCCGGCGATCTTCGGCAGCGGCCTCAGCCTCGCCCGGCGGGCGATCTCGAGGTCGTTCGGGAACTTCTCTGTCGGTAACGTCATACGGTGGACTCCTTGTGTCTCTGCTCGCGGGGCGTGGCCCCGGCCCGCTCCAGCGCTTCGAGCCGCCACGCCTCGGTTTTCCCGACCTCATTGAAGGTGTAGATGTGGAAACCCAGCACCTTGCGTTCCGGATGGGCCAGAGAGGCGGACACGCCCTCTACCAGGGCGCTGGGACTGTAGCCGCCGGGCATGAACATTCGCCAGAACCAGTTGCCGTACTTCTGTAGGAAGCGCGCCGACTCGCCGAGGCCTATGTTCGAGGAGATTCGCACGAGCTTCGTCATGCTCACGGCGCCTGGCATCCCGACGTAGATCGGGAGCTCCACGCCCCGCCGGCGCACCCGCAAAACCCAGTCGTTGATGGTCCCGGTGTCGAAGCAGATCTGGCTTGTGATGTAGGTCGCGTGGGGCTCCTTCTGGTACATCGCCTGTATGGTGACCTCGTCGCTGATCAGCGGATGACTCTCGGGGTAGCCGGTGATGCCGACCTCCTCCAGGCCGTGCCCGATCTCGTCCATCGCCCCGAGCAACGCGCCGGAGCCCTCGAACTCGCCGGCGGGCTCCGGGGCGTCGCCCGCCACCACGAAGACGTCGCGTATATCCGCTTCGCGCAGCCGAGCCAGGATCTCGCCGAGCTCTGCCCTGTCCCGGATGAGACGCGCCGAGAGGTGCGGGGCGACCCGGAAACCCTCCCCCGAGAGACGCTCGGCCAACTCCAGGGTGGACTCGATGCCCTTCTTCGGCGAGGCCGTCACCGTGAGCCTGACGTGCTTGGGGACGTGTTCTAAGACCTGATCCTCGATGCCAGGGAGCGGTATCACCTCGTACTTCGGCCTCCGCAGCGCCTCGACCAGTCCGCTCCTCCTATCCTGCATCACAAGATCCTCTTATCGCTTGGGGG
>JACDFX010000117.1 GCA_013815575.1 Rubrobacter sp. | reverse complement strand
GGCGGAGCGCATGAGGTCAACGGCCCGCTCGCCCCTCTCCAGGGAGACGCCCGCGGCTTCGTAGGAGCCCGGCTTCTCAGGCACCGGGATGCCCCTCGTAGTAGACACAATCGAAGGGGCCGATGGGACCCCGTCCGACCTCGCGGTAGCCGTTCTTTTCGTAGAGGCGCCGGGCTGCCGTCTGGTGGACGGTCGTGTCCAGGTGGAGCGTCGCGTAACCGAGCTCGGCGGCGCGGCGGTGCAGGGCGTCGAGGAGTGTCTGGCCGATGCCGCGGCCCTGAAGCCCGGGGGCGACCCTCATGCGTGTGATCGCGGCCCGCTCCCCGGCGGTTCTCCGCAGCGCCCCCATCGCGACGATGTGGCCTTCCTGTACTCCGACCAGGAACTCGCCCTCGTCCTCCAGGTAGACGGACTCTATGGAGCGCAGGTCGTCGTACCAGTCCCCACTCCCGAGGTGGGCCCCGACTTCGTGCAGGGCGTCGTTGTGCAGGTTCCACACGGCCTCGCGGTCGCCTGGCTCGTAGCGGCGGATGACGCTAGCCGGAGTTTGGGCTTGCGTGGGCGTCACCGGCTCTTGACGGCCGCGTGGTGGGTCCGGTTTTCGAGGGCGAACTTCTCCGAGGTGCCGGCCGTCGGGTACTCGCCGTCAAAGCAGGCGCGGCAGAGGCGGTCCTTGGGCTGTTCGGTGGCGGCGACCATCGCGTCGGTGGAGAGGTAGGCGAGGGTCGTGGCCCCGATCTGGCCCCGTATCTCCTCTACCGTGTAGTTCGCGCCGACGAGCTGGTCGGGGCTGTCCATGTCTATGCCGTAGTAGCACGGCCCCGTGATGGGAGGCGAAGAGACCCGGAAGTGGACCTCCGTGGCCCCGGCCTCGAAGAGCAGCTCGACGAGCTTGCGGCTCGTGTTGCCGCGCACGATGGAGTCGTCGACCACGACGATCCTCCTGCCCTCGATCACGCTCGGAAGCGGGTTCAGCTTGAGCCTGATGCCCAGCTGGCGCATCCCGTCCGACGGCTGGATAAACGTCCTTCCGACGTAGCGGTTCTTTATGAGGCCCTCCGCGTACGGGATGCCGCTGCGCTGCGAGTACCCGACCGCGGCCATCATCCCCGAGTCAGGCACCGGGATGACGACGTCTGCCTCTACCGGGGCCTCATCCGCCAGAAACTCGCCCATCCGGTGGCGGCTGCCGGCGACCTCGCGGCCGTCGAAGCGGGAGTCCGGGCGGGCGAAGTACACGTACTCGAAGACGCATAAAGCCCGGCGCGGGCTTTCGGAGCGGTAGCTGGTCAACCCGTCATCGTCCATGACTACCACCTCGCCGGGCTCCACGTCGCGCAGGTATTTGGCGCCGATGATGTCCAGGCCGCAGGTCTCGCTTGAGACCGCGTAGCCGCCATCTACCTGGCCTATGGCGAGGGGACGGAAGCCGTAGGGGTCGCGGAAGGCGACGAGCTTGTCCCGGAAGATCATGGCGACCGAGTACGCGCCTTCGAGCCGGTGCATCGCCTCCCGCACCGCCTCCCCGACCGAGCGACCGCGTTCGAGCTCCCGCACCGCGGCGGCGGCGATGTACGTCGTATCTGAGGTGGAGTTGAAGCGGAAGCCCTCTCCGGCCAGCTCCTCCCGCAGGGATTCGGCGTTCACCAGATTGCCGTTGTGCGCAACCGCGACGTTCACCTCGCCGCGGCCCACGAACTCGGGCTGGGCGTTCTCCCAGGAGGCGGAGCCCGTCGTCGAGTAGCGGACGTGGCCGAGGGCGATGTGGCCCGATTCCAGGGCGGCGAGGCGCGGGCCGTCGAAGACCTGGGAGACGAGGCCCATGTCCCGGAAGGCGGTCGTGCGTTCGCCGTCGGAGATCGCGATTCCCGCCGACTCCTGGCCCCGGTGCTGGAGCGCGTAGAGGCCGAAGTACGTGCGCTGGGACAGCTCGCCGGCCAGCTCGCGGGAGTACATCCCAAAGACCCCGCACGCCTCCTTCGGCTTGCCGTCCGTGTCGCGGTAGTCCTCCTGCAAAACGTCCACCTCTCGCACCCTAGATCCTGTCCAACACTTCTTGCGTCAGCCCGTCCCTAACGTTGCCCGTGTTCAACGTCGAAGCCGGCTCGAAGAGCATGACGTGTGCCTCTTCCTCCGCGACGGGCCTGTGTTCTACACCGCGAGGCACAACGACGAACTCGCCCTCCTCGATCCACTCCTCTCCGTCCCGATACTCCATCCGGAACCTGCCCTTCACGACGAGAAACAATTCGTCCTCATCGTCGTGGTGGTGCCAGACGAACTCGCCGAAGAGTTTCACCAGCCTCACGTGCTGGCCGTTCAGCTCGCCAACGATCTTCGGGCTCCACTGCTCGCCGAAGAGCGAGAGCTTCTGCGCAAGGTTTACCTTATCCCGACTCATCCGACCGCCTCGGATCCGCCGACCACCTCACCGGGTATGCCGAAGAGGTCCTGCTCGTAGGCTTCTCGCAGCTCGGACAGGGTTACGTCGATGTAGCCCGGTATCTTCACCGAGTCTCCACCGACCGTTCCGATCTGGTCGTATCCAACGCTCCCTCCCAGCGCGTCTTGTAGCCCGGCCCATCGCTCCCAAGGAACCGTTACGAGAAACGCACCGGGTTCTTCACCGAACAGGGCAACGTCCGCCCTACCTGCGCCCTGTCCGGCGACTTTACGCCCGAACCCTCCTTCCACGTACTCCATGCCGAGGCCACCGGCCAGCGCCATTTCCGCCACGGCAACGACCTCACCGCCACCGGAGATGTCGTGGGCGGTATCCACGATCCCGTCCCGGATCAGCCTGCACACCAGATCGGAGGTTTCTCTCTCAGCGTCAAGGTAGGGCCCTGGCGGTCTGCCCAACACCCGTCCGTGAATTATCTCCAGGTACTCCGATCCGGCGAGCGAGACCGGTGTCCCCGCTCCTATCGCGACGACCATATCCCCCTCCCGCTTGAACCCCGGGGTCGCGTGACGGCCCACGTCCTCGAAGACACCGACCATCCCAACCGTCGGGGTCGGGTAGATCGGACCCCGATCCGTCTCGTTGAAGAGGCTGACGTTGCCGCTCACCACCGGCGTCCCGAACGCCTCGCACGCCTCGGACATCCCCTCGATGCACTCCGCCAATTGGTAGTAGCCGTCCGGCTTCTCGGGGCTGCCGAAGTTGAGGCAGTCGGTGACGGCCACCGGCTCAGCCCCGACGCAAGAGAGGTTCCGGTAAGCCTCGGCCACGGTCGCAGCCCCCCCACCCCGCGGGTCGAGGAAACAGTGCCGGCCTCGGCCGTCGGTTGTCACGGCGAAGCCGCGCTTCGTACCCTTTATCCGCATGACGGCCGCGTCGGCGCCCGGCAGGACGACCGTATCGGTTCCGACCTGGTGGTCGTACTGGTTGTAGATGGACCGGCGTGAACGGAGGTTCGGGTGGGAGAGCATTTCGAGCAAGACCTCGTTGTAGTCCTCGGGCTGCGGGATCTCTTCCGGGTCGAAGTTCTGGACCTCGTCCAGGTACGCCGGGCGGACGACCTCTCGCTCGTAGATGGGGGCGTCGGCGAGGTGATCGGCTGAGACGGTGCCGACCACTTCACTGTTCTCGATTACGCGCAGGTCACCGTGGCCCGCGACGCGCCCGACGACCGTGCCGCCTATGCCGTAGCGTTCGGCGACGGCCAGCGCCTCGTCGACTTTCTCCGGCTCGACAACGGCGAGCATGCGTTCCTGGGACTCGGAGATCATGACCTCCCAGGGCTCCATCCCCGTCTCCCGCCTGGGCACCTTTTCGACCTCTATGTCGATGCCGACGCCCCCGCTCGCGGCCATCTCCGAGGCCGATGAGGTTATGCCCGCGGCCCCGAGGTCCTGCAGGGAGACGAGCAGGTCCCTTTTCAGCAGTTCGAGACAGCACTCTATTAGCATCTTCTCCGCGAACGGGTCCCCGACCTGCACGTTGGACCTCTTTGACTCGGACTCCTCCGTCAGCTCGTCGGAGGCGAAGGTCGCCCCGTGGATGCCGTCACGGCCGGTCTTGGAGCCGAGCAGGACCACGGCGTTCCCCTCGCCCGTGGCGCGGGAACGCATCAGGTCCTCCACCCGTATGAGCCCGACGCACATCGCGTTCACTAGCGGGTTCCCAGAATAGGCGGCAGAGAACTCGACCTCGCCGCCTACGGTCGGCACGCCGACGGCGTTGCCGTAGCCTCCGATGCCGCGCACGACCTCGCGGAACAGGTAGCGGTTGCGCTCCTCGTCCAGCGGCCCGAAGCGCAAGGAGTCGAGAAGCGCCACGGGACGGGCGCCCATGGCGAGGATGTCGCGGATGATTCCACCAACCCCCGTCGCCGCCCCCTCGTAGGGCTCGACGGCCGAGGGATGATTGTGGCTCTCCATCTTGAACGCGAGCGCCCAACCATCCCCAACCTCAACGACGCCGGCGTTCTCCCCCGGCCCCTGCAGAACCCGCGACCCCTCGTTCGGGAAGCGACGCAGCAGGGGGCGCGAGTTCTTGTAGCCGCAGTGCTCGCTCCACATCACGGAGAATAGCGAGAGCTCCAGGTAATTCGGCTCCCGGCCCATAAGTTCCAGGATGCGCCCGTACTCGGCCTCCGAGAGGCCCAGAGCGCTGTATGTCTCCCGGGTGGTCAGACCCCTGCTCCAACCATCACGGAGCGTAGGATCTTCAACCCCTCGTCAGAGCCGAGGGCCGGGTCGGAGACGCGCTCGGGGTGGGGCATGATCCCGACGACGTTCCGCCCCTCGTTGCAGACCCCGGCGATGTCGTTCACCGACCCGTTCGGGTTGTCGAGGTAGCGAAACACGACCCGCCCCTCGTCTTCCAGGCGGGCGAGCGTCTCCCCGGCGGCAAAATAGTTCCCCTCGTTGTGGGCGACGGGCAGCGTTAGCCCCTCACCACCTTCAAACCCGGCGGTCCAGGGCGTGTTCGCCGTCTCCACCCGCACCCGCACGCGGTCGCAGACGAAGCGCATGTGCCTGTTCTGGAGCAGGGCGCCGGGCAGCAGGTGCGCCTCGCAGAGCACCTGAAAGCCGTTACAGACGCCGAGGATGGGCCCACCCTCTCTCCCGAAATCTTCCAGCGGTCCCATCACGTTCGCGAAGCGGGCGATGGCGCCGGGGCGGAGGTAGTCGCCGTAGGAGAACCCGCCGGGCACGATCACGGCGTCAACCCCCTTGAGGTCCGCCTCCGCGTGCCAGAGCTCGACCGGCTCCTCTCCCATTCGCTCGATGGCGTAGAGCGCGTCCCTGTCGCAGTTCGAGCCGGGGAAGACCGTCACTCCGATCCTCACGAGACCACCTCCCACTCGTACTCCTCGATAGTGGGGTTGGAGAGCAGGCGCCGGCACATCGCGTCCACCTCGTCCGCGCTCTCGACCTCCATCTCGATCAAGCGCCCGATGTGAACGGTCCTTACACCCTCGAACCCCAGGGCCGGAAGCGCCCCCCGCACCGCCTCCCCCTGCGGGTCGAGGATGCCCTCCTTAGGACGGACCAGGACCCGGATCTTCAAGGTTTCAGGCATCAGGCTCGGGCTTTCGGTAATGCGATCTCGTCCTCGCTCTCAAGCGTCGCCCTCCTCGTCTTTACCCGAAACCTCCGTGGTGACCCGGCGCAGCATCTCCGCGTAGGCCTCCTCCATCCCGCCGAGGTCCCTTCGGAAGCGGTCCTTGTCCAGCCTCTCGCCGGTCTCCTTGTCCCAGAAGCGGCAGGTGTCCGGGGAGATCTCATCGGCCAGCATGAGCCCGCCCCCGTCGCGCCCGACCTCTATCTTGAAGTCCACGAGCGTCACACCCCTCTCGTCGAAGAAGGGGGACAGAACGCCATTGACCTTGAAGCCGAGCTCCTCGCAGAACTCCAGGTCCTCGTCCGAGACGCCGAGCTCGCGGAAGTGGTGCCAGTTGAGGAGCGGATCGCCCAACGCGTCGTTCTTGTAGCAGAGCTCCACTATTGGCGCCTTTAGCCTGCGGCCCTCCTCGAAGCCGAGCAGGCGCGAGAGGGAGCCGGCGGCGAGGTTGCGGACGACGACCTCCACGGGGAGCATCTCTAGCTTTTTGGTCTTTATGGTCGTCTCGTCGGTCTGCTCCAGGAAGTGGCTCGGGACGCCGTTGGCTTCGAGAAACGTAAACATGGCGGCGCTCATGGTGGCGTTGGTCTTCCCCTTGTCTTTCCACGAGCCGCGCTTCTGGGCATTGTACGCCGTGGCGTCGTCCTTGTAACGGTGCAGCAGGACGGTCTCGTCGTCCGTGGCGAAGACCCTCTTTGCCTTGCCCTCGTAGAGAAGGGTCTCAGGCATCTTCCAACCTCCCCTTCAGCTTC
>JACDFX010000116.1 GCA_013815575.1 Rubrobacter sp. | reverse complement strand
AACCCCCCACACCCTCTACCTCTAGCCTAGGCACCTGCGACTCCTTTCATCAACTCCAGCCGACTACTGTGCTCAGAGAGCACGGCTTTGAAGCGAAAACCGCCGTCGAGTTTGCGGTCACAGACCGACATGGTGGAGGATGTCCACGCCCGCGTCCTCCTTGATGGCGAGGACCAGCCGCTTGCCCTCCTCGACGTCGAAAGTGCCAGCGCCCTCTACTTCGGTCCTGGGCAAAAGAGTTCCCCCCTGGCTGTCAGCGGTCAGCCCTCAGCTTCCGGTTTACCGACGCCGCATTGTAGCCCACCGGCAGGTTCGGCTTCTCCTGAAGTACGGTGCACCGCAAAACCCGGGCAAGGACGGAGATTTTCTGGCCAAAAGCCCAAAGACGATTGCTGAAAGACGTGACGATCGTCTAAACTCTGCATCTAAGAAAGGGGGCCCATTTGGACCACACACCGCCATCCCTCAAGGTAGACAAGCCGTGGGGCAAGTTCGAGCAGTACACGCACAACTTGCCCTCGACGGTCAAGATCATAACGGTCGCCCCTGGCGGCACGCTCTCCCGCCAGTACCACCACCACCGCGACGAGCTGTGGGTGGTGCTGGACCCGGGCGCGCGGGTCGAGATGGACGATGAGGTCCTCTCACCGGAGCCGGGGGAGAAGCTCTACATCCCCCGCGAGACGGTCCACAGGCTCTCGGCGGAGGGGGAGGAGCCGGTGCGGGTGCTCGAGGTCTCCTTCGGCGAGTTCGACGAGGAGGACATCGTGCGCCTCAAAGACGTCTACGGCCGCCCGGTCCAGTGACCACTGCCCGACACCCTGTTGGGGGTTAACGGCGGGGGCGGGCGTCGCCCGGAACGCGCAGAGGCATCGGGAGAAAGCCCCCCCGCAAGGTCGCGCAGGACCCGGGAACGCCCGTCCCGGCCGAACCTCCTGATCTTTGTCGCAGCGTTGCTGCTCCTGGCGCTGCTCGTGGTGGCGGCGGTCTTCCTGTGGCGGACACTGGGCGACGAGGTGCCGGGCGCCAGCGTCGCCAGGGACTCCATAGACTCCGGCCGCGAGCCGCGGGTGCGGATCACCAACGCATCTGGGAGCGTGAGCGTGGCAGGGGCGGGGGACTTGGAGGCGGTCGAGTACGAGGTCACTAGGTACGCCGTCGCCGGGGACCCGGCAGCCGCGAGGAGCGCGGCCTCTGAGGTCCCGGTCGACGTAGCGCGCGAGGGCTCGACCGTGACGCTCGGGACGGACGGCGGCGGGGAGACGGGGGCCGACTACTCGGTGAGGGTCCCGTCCGGTGGCGGCGTGGAGGTTGAGTCCGAGGAGGGCGACGTCGAGGTTACGGGCCTCGACGGTGCCGTTACGGTGCGCGCCGAATCGGGCGACGTTACCGTTCGTGATGTCGCGGGCGACGTAACGGTCGAGGCCGGGGGGGGCGACGTCTTCGTGGGCGGCGTCAGGACGGATACGGGAAACGTGGAGTTGTCCGTCGAGTCAGGGGACGTCTCGCTGGAGGACCTGATCGTGGGTACCCTCGAGACCACGGTCGAGACGGGTGACGTGACCCTTTCCGGACGCTTCTCGGGCGGGGGCCGCGTCTCCGTCGGCACGGGCGACGTCACGGCCCGCCTCCCCTCGGGTGACGCCACGGAACTGGCCCTCGAGACCCTCGTCGGCCAGGTCTCGCGCGAGGCCCCCGGGGAGGACGGAGCCTCCGAAGACCGGAACGGCGGCAACAACTAGTGGGCCGGAGCCGCGGCAGGTTCGGCGGCTCCCCGGAAGATTTCTGGGGCGCGCTGCGGGGGGTATGGTTCGCCCCCGGAGGGTTCTTCGCAGGCCTCGACCCCGACGCCGGTTTCGTCCGGCCGACCCTCTTCGTCACGATGGTCCTGTACCTCAACCTGGTGCTGGACGCGGCGCTGCAGGCCGCCTGGGTCCGGGAGCTCAACGCGGGCCTCCTCTACGCGCTCTTCCTCGGGCTCGTCGTCTCCCTGGTACTCGCCCCGCTGCTCGTCTCGGGCCTGGCCGTGCTCGTGCAGGTCATACATGCCGGCAGCCCCTCCCGCCACGGCTTCCGCAACCTCTACCGCCACCTCGCCTACGCGGGCGGCATCGGCATCGTCCTCTGGGTCCCCTTCGGTCCCCTACTCGCGATCCCCTACGGCCTCTACGTCGCGACGACCGCCGTAAAGTGGGCCCTGGACACCGGCTGGCGCAGGGCCGCGGCGGCGGCCCTCATACCACTAGGCGCCGTGTTGCTTATACTGCTCCTCCTCACGGGCCCGTCCGAAGCCTACGAGCTGCTGGTCAACCCGCCGGGGAGTTAGCCTTCAGCACCAGTGCCGTGAGCAGCGCGGATCCGCGGGCCAGGATCTTCTCGTCGAAGGCGAACTGGGGCGTGTGCAGGCCGGAGGCGTCTTCGCCCACGCCGAGCCAGACAAAGGCGCCAGGGACTCTCTCAAGGAAATACGCGAAGTCTTCCGCGCCCATCGACGGGTTCGGTAGTTCCAGGACGGACTCCTCGTCGAAGAGGGCCGTGGCCGTTTCCAGGGCCCGGGCGGCGGCCCCAGCGTCGTTTCTCGTGACGGGGTAAGAGAAGCGGTAGTCAAGGGTCGCGTCGCCGCGCATGCCGCGGGCCACGCCCTGGCCGAGGCCTTCGATTCTCCCCGGCATCCCCCGGCGGAGATCCTCGTTGAGAGTCCGGACGGTCCCGCCGAGGCGCGCCTTCTCCGGGATGATGTTGAAGGCGGTTCCGGCCCCGATCTCCCCGACCGTCAGCACCGCCGGCTCGACCGGGTCCACCTCGCGGGAGACGACGGTTTGCAGGACGGTGACGACGTGGGCGGCGATGACGACGGCGTCGGCGGAGAGGTGCGGCATAGCGCCGTGGCCGCCAGTACCCTCGATCTCCATCTCGAATGCGTCGGCGGCGGCCATGATCGGGCCCGCTTTGGTAGCCACGGTCCCGAACGGCAACCCGGGCCACAGGTGAAGCGCGAAGATGGAGTCAAGCCCCTCGGCCACGCCCTCCTCGACCATGACCCGTCCCCCTCCCCCGCCCTCCTCGGCCGGCTGGAAGATGAACCTGACGGTCCCGTTCAACTCGTCCCTCATGCCGCAGAGGGCATGGGCCGCGCCGACGAGCATGCTCGTGTGCCCGTCATGGCCGCAGGCGTGCATCTTGCCCTCGACCTCGGAGGCGAACGGGAGGCCGGTCTCCTCCGTGATCGGGAGCGCATCCATGTCTGCCCTCAAGCCCACCGCTGGCCCGTCGTTCCCGCCCCGCAGGGTCGCGACTATCCCGTTCTCGGCGACGCCGACCTCGATCTCCAGCGGCAATCCTTCGAGGGCGACGAGAACCTTCTCAGCCGTTTTTTTCGTGTCGAAGCCGAGCTCCGGTTCGCGGTGGATGTCGCGGCGCAGGGCGGAGATCTTCCCACCGTAACTTTCCTCTATTTTGGACTGCAAGTTGTCGAGTCTGCCGGTCGTGTCCATCGCGTTCCTCTCGTCGTTAGAGGCACTCTAGCGTGGAGACAACTTACCACAGGGCGTTTTCGGGCTGCTCAGGTCTCCGCGGACCAGACGGTCGGCTCCCGGGGCAACCTTTTGGGATCGAAGCGGGAGAGCAAGGTAGCGATGCTCGGCACCTCCCCGGGTTCAGCCAGTCCGAGAGAGCGGGCCATCCAGCCCAGGACCTCTCCTGGTCCTTCGCCCACCAAGGCGCGGTCGGCGAGCGTGACGGCACCGTGGCGTTTGGCGAGGCGATGGCCGTCCGGTCCAAGTACGAGGGGTACGTGGGTGTAGCGGGGGATCGGCAGGCCGAGCAGACGGTTGAGCAGGATCTGGCGCGGAGTCGAGTCCACGAGGTCTGCGCCGCGCACGACTTCTCCGATGCCCTGCGCGGCGTCGTCCACGACCACGGCGAGCTGGTAGGCCGGCGCTCCATCGTTGCGCCGGACAACGAAATCGTCCGTCTCGCCCTCGTGGTGGCCCAGCAGACGGTCCTCGAAGAAAACTCGTCTGCCTTTGGCCCTCACCCGCAGCGCGGGCGGTCGCCCAGTGGCCTCGCGTTCGGCGCGTTCGGCCTTCGTCAGGTTTCGGCAGGTGCCGGGGTAGCGGTCGGCGGCGGAGATGCCGTGCGGGGCCGAGGCGGCGGCCCGGATCTCCTTCCGCGTGCAGTAGCATGGATAGAGAAGACCGTCGACATCCAGCCGCGCTATGGTCTCCTCGTACAACTTCATCCGCTCGGACTGCCGGACTACGGGCCCATCCCAGTCGAGGCCGATGGCCTGGAGATCAGCGAGCTGGGTTTCTTCGATGCCGGGTCTTACCCGCGAGCGGTCCAGATCCTCGACGCGCAGCAGAAAACGTGCCCCGGAAGAGCGGGCGAAGAGCCAGGCCAGAAGTGCGGTCCGCAGGTTTCCTACGTGGAGCAGTCCCGTCGGGCTCGGGGCGAAGCGTCCGTCCGGGCGGTTGCGGGGAACGCTTGCGCGATGGTCTATTTTGTCTCTCGCCGCGCCGTGTTGCACGGCGAGAGTCTACAACCCGGTGCCGTTCAGTACGCTTTTCGACGGAACAGCCCCATGGCGAGGAGCAGCGGTGGCAGGGCAGTGATCAGGCAGACGAGGAAACTCTGGGCCATCGTCGCGCTTCTGTCGAGCGTATAGTAGCCTCCCCAATAATTGGAGAGCCTCCACCCTGTCGAACGCGTCGGTCCAGGCGATCCTCTCCGGCCAGGACTACGCGTAGTCGCTATTGGTCCAGAAGATGCTTTCTATGATGGACTGCACGATGTCCGGGGCCGCATAGACGAGGTACACGGTACCCGCGGCGGCCAGTATGGTCAGGATCACGTTCCCGAAGATCACCGAGGCGAGAGTTTCCACCTGGCATCCTGCCACTCTTTGGCTATCACGTGGTCTCCTGACGCAACGACGCTTTCGTCTCGCCAGTTACGCTCATCAGTAGGACCTCCTGTTGAAGATCCAAAGCGCGGCAAGCAGGGGCAGGATGGCGGCGGCGAGGCAGACGAGGAAGTTGGTGAAGGCTATCCCGTGGCCGAGGTACATTCCATTACTGGCCCAGTAGTTGAAAACCGTCAGGTTCTCGGGGATGCGATCCTGAAGGCCTAGCGTCGGTAACTGGTTCCAGAAAGAGAAGCTCGTCCATTGGTCGGGGGAAAGCAACACGAGGGCTACCAGGGTTGCCACGATGCTCACCAAGACGTTTCTGGCCGTGATCGAGAAGATCAGGGCCACGCCCAGGACGAACAGGGAACCTACCCAGAGCAGAACGACGGATAGCACGGAGCCCACTACGCTTAACTCTCCCAATGGATAGCCTTTGACCCCGGCAGCCACTATCAGAACGATTCCACCGGACGCTGCGGCGAGTAGCAGGATCCCGGCGCATACGGCGTACTTGGTCAGTAACAGCCGACGGCGGCTGATCGGCCTACAGAGCAGCGCCAATATCGTGTGTCGACGGGCTTCCTCCGAGATGAGGCCGACGCCCAGGAGGCCAGCCAGCAGCGCCATAGCCGCGCCGCCACCCGCACCGTAGACGATCCACAGTTCGTCCACAGCCATCTTCACGGGGTTCGTTGGCAAATCCATAGCTTCTACGGCGTTCCGCAGCTCTCTCTTGTCTGCGGGTGACATCTGGACTGTCTCGTCGAGTGTGACGCTGTCTATGCGCGGGTTCGCGTTCTCGTCTGCCACCTTCTCTATATCTGCGTACGGCGTAGGAAGATTGCCCCATATTAGAAACCCGACCGCCAACGCTCCTATAGCGGCCAGCTTCCACCAGGAGTCTCACCACTCTTTAGCGATCATCGCCGCGCTCTTCGATGTAGGCGACGAAGATATCTTCGAGTGTCATGCCCGTCGAGTCCACGTCGACGACGGAGAGAGGACGGTCTCGCAAGCTCTGTTCCACGGCCTCCACGTCGCCCCGCACCCGAAGTTTTATTCCCCGGCCTTCCCGCTCCACCTCTTTCACGTCAGGCAAAGTCTGGAGGCTTCGCACCTCCTCTTCGGGAGGCGTCTCAGCGTAGACGACGCGAAAGACACGATGGGAGACACGCATGTCGTCCAGATCGCCGCTCACGAGCAGCTTTCCGCCCTTGATGATGCCGACGGTGTCGGCGACGGCCTCCATGTCGGAGAGGAGGTGGGTGGAGAAGAAGACGGTTCGACCCTCGGCCGCTACTTCGCCGACGAGGACCTTGAGGAAGGCGCGGCGGGCGCCGGGGTCGAGGCCGGATGTTGGCTCGTCGAGTATTAGTAGCTCGGGGTTGCTGCCGAGCGCGAGGCAGAGTTGGAGTTGGGCC
>JACDFX010000115.1 GCA_013815575.1 Rubrobacter sp. | reverse complement strand
TCGGCGACGGCCGTGTGGACCGCCGCGTAGCGTCCGGTTGCCCGCACCGCTTCGGCCAGGGACTCCAGCCCCTCGCCGGCCGTCCCCTGGTGGCCGCTCCTCCCGAGCAGCAGCACCGCGGCCGCCTCTCCTAAGAGCGGCGCTTCACGGTTCGTCAATTGGCCCTCCTACCGATGGTCGTCTCCCGCCAGGACACGAACTGCCTAGTGCTGCTCGACTTTAGTCCTGATGCGGCAGCCGGAGAGGCCGCTCCGCAGCTCTTCGGCGTCCAGGTTGCGGCCGATGAACACCATCTCGCTGATGCGCGGTTCGTCTTCCTCCCATGGCCTGTCCATAGCCATGCTGGAGATCATGTGCACCCCCTGCGCCACGACCCGCCCGTCCATCCCCTGCACGTTCAGCACGCCCTTGAACCTGAAGATGTCCTGTCCTCTGGTGTTGAGCAGGTTCTGCAGCCAGTACTGGAACCGCATCCGCTCCAGAGGGGTTTCTTCCCGCAGGCCCACGGACGTCACCGACTGGTCGTGCTCGTGGTTGGGCTTGTACTCGTGTTGCAAGACCGGGACGAATGGGCCATCGGGGCCCCGAAGCTCGGCCCCGAACTCCTCGGGGCGGTGCTCGGTGAAGAGCGCGTAGTTACCCGAACGCTCTATCTTTATCTCGAACCACTCTTCTCGGGGCTCGAGGTCCAGCCGGTAGAGGCGCCCGTCGGGTGTCAGGGTACCGCCGGTATCGAGCCCGTTCTCCTCGTCGGAGAAGGCGAGCATGGTGGGGTCCTGGGCAGCCTCCAACGCGGCGAGGCTCGCCGCCTCGACCGGTACCAGAACGGCGCGCATCGAAGGGTCGGGGCCCTCTTGAAGGACAAGCTTGTATTCGCCGGACGGGAGGGAGTAGATGCCGGCCCACTCGAACGGGTACTCGGGCTCCAGGAACATCGGGTCTATCTCGAGCTTCTGGGACAGGTCGAAGGCCCGGATGTCGAGAAGCTCGTCAATGGGCATCTGCGAATTTTGTGTCCTGACCATACGGGTAGCGGCGTTGATCTTCCTTATGCGGCCCTCCAGGTCCGAGAGCTGCCCGGGCGAGACGAGGTCCGTCTTGTTCAGGAGGACCAGGTCCGCGAAGGCTATCTGCTCCACCGCTTCCTGTCCGTCGTCGAGGTGTTGGTCTATGTGTTTGCTGTCGACGACCGTGATGACGGCGTCCGGGTAGTAGCGCTTCTGGATCTTCGGGTCGGCGAAGAACGTCTGGATGACTGGCGCGGGGTCGGCAAGCCCGGTCGTCTCGATGACCACCCTCTCGAACTCCGTGGCATCGTCCTGCTTGCGGGCGTAGAGGTCGGTGAGCGTCTTGATCAAATCTCCCCTGACCGTGCAGCAGATGCAACCGTTGTTCATCTCGAAGATCTCCTCGTCGGTCTCCCCGACGATGAGCTGGTTGTCTATCCCGATCTCCCCGAACTCGTTGACGATCACCGCGATCTTCTGCCCGTGCGCCTCCGTAAGTATCCGGTTCAATAAAGTCGTCTTGCCCGACCCGAGATAACCCGTTATGACGGTTACTGGCATTGCGGTTATAGCCATGCGCCCTCCTCTTCTTGCAATGTTTTCCAGGATGGATCGGAAGCGAACGACATAGAAACGCTAGTGCGCACCCTCTTCGACGTCCTCACGCCGGGCCGGCGGGACTATGCTCTCGGAGAACCCTCGCAGCAGGTCCAGGGTGTTCTCCCGTCGCAGCCTCGCCGTATCCTCATCACAGCCCAGAGCGTTAGCGATCTCCGGGTCCGAGTAGCCTTCGAGGCAGGTCAGTAAGAATACCTCCTGGTGCTCTTTCGAGACGCCACGAAGGCTGGCGAGGAGCTCTTCCCAGTCCGAATCTCCACCCACCACCGGCGTTCCCTGACGGACTCGGGCGATCCTGGGCTCGGCTAGGCGGCCGATTTGTCCAGAGAACGGGAGACCGTAGTACCCGAACACCCTCGGACGCGCCAGCATCTCCGCCACGACCTCGGCGCTGACACACTCGGCGGCCACGCGGTCCCGCAAGCGGTGTCGGCAGCAGTAAGCCACGGCGTTGTAGGTCGCCGAAAGGCGCTCAAGCCACCCCTCGTACCCCGGCAGGAGATCTTGCCCGGACTCCGTGGCTACCTCGTTACGCATGAAACCGTAACCTCCCCTTGGTCTACGAAAGCCGGCGAGGACTCGGGGTCCCCGCCGGCTCCGGGATGGTCGGTACGCGTTATCTACTGGTCGTTAGATCGGGGATCTCGACAACGGTCCCTAATGCGCCCGCGATGAAGTTCTGGGTGGCATCCAACCGGTGCTCCGAAGTCTGGGCGTCTCCCCTCAGCGCCTCATACGGCACCACGACCCAGCAAGCGCAGCCCCAGATGCACTCGCCAGCCATCCCCTCGAAACGGGTCGATGGTTCGGAGAGCATGGTCCCGAGGTCCAACAACCAGGAGTGGGCGAGGAGCTTCTCGTCCCAGCTCATCCGGTCGTACGCGTCCCGCGCCTCCCAGAACACGTTCAGGTCCGTCCTGGCGACCCCCGGGATGATTATGTCCGAAAGAACGGTCAGTTCATCGAAGGCTTCGCCCAGCGTGGTGTTGAGCGTGCCGTCATCGCCCGGCAGCAGGAACTCGTTGAGGGTATCCTCGAGCTTTTGCTGAACGGTCTCGTTCCAAACCGCACGGGGCGCGAACGTATGGGCCTCTATGTAATCGGTCTTGAAGCCTTCCTTCAAGCCGGACCACTGCGGGATGTATCCGATCCACTCTGAGACCGCCTCGCGCCACTTGCCCATCGACTCGCCGGGGAGTACCTGGACACCCGGATGCATGAGCTTGGCTACGTCGAACAGCGTCCAGTAACGATCCGTGGCGTGGCTGGCCTCGTGCGGAGCCCCGGTCATGCCCATCGGGCGCATGACCTTGAACAGCTCCCTCCCGTAGTCCTGCGCGGCGTAGCGCATGAAGCAGTCGGCGACGTACTTACCAGCGGTCCGGTGGGCCTGACCCTCCCGGATGCCCGGATCCGACATGCCCTCGGAAGTTTTCGCGTACCTCTGCACCCGCTGCAAGCTGTGCTCCTGCGGCAAAGCGAAGAAACCACCCGTGAACGGGTTGTTGTACAGGTCGCCCCAGACGGCCCGGACGCCCTGATTCTTCTCTTCGTCGAGCATGCAGTCGAGCTCGTTGAGGGTTGCGAACAAGCTGCCGCCGCGGTTCTCCTCGGGGTCCCCGCTATGCGGCAGAACCCCAACTCCAATCACGGGGATCCTACGCCCCAGCTTGACGTTCGCGATGTGCCGGGCGAGATCCACGACGATCCCGCTGCCGGTCCCGCCGCCCAGACCGAAGCAGATCAATATCATCGACGGAAGCTGTTTTGTTTTGTTGACACTCTCCACGAACTCTTCCAGTGCCTGGGCTATCGGCCCGTCCTCGTAGTACTCCGTGTTGTAGATGGCCTTTGCCACCGCCCGGGGGATGTGCTCGGTGGAGGCAACCGTTGTCCCCTCTACCATACGGCCCCTGTCCGCCTCCGGCATCTCTACGTCTTCCGGCAGCCACGGCTCGTAGTTGGGGTTCCAGTAGTAACGAGGATACTCTATCTTCAGGTACTCCCGGTACCGGCGCAGCTTCGCGAAAAGGTCGTCCCTGCTCGGCACCTCCATGCTGATCGAACGAATCTGCGCCCTCTCGGCTGGGATGTCGCGGCCTTCCAGACGCTCCAGGAAGCCCTGGCCGTAATTGCGGAACTGTTGCTGATCCTGATCTCCGATGTCCACGGAGAGCGCCGTGAACCGGGCCCTCTTGTCCTCCAGGAGATCCTCGATCTCTCCCGTCCTGAGCAGCGCGTCGACCATGTAGGTTCCGGCCTTGCCTATCCCTATTGCGTGTATGCAGTGCGGGGCCTGCTTGCCCGTCGCACTGTGGTACAACGATAAACTCATCGTTCAGCCTCCGTCTGTTCGGTACATTTCCATGCAACTATGCTCTATCACCCGGTTTCGCGGTTTATTCTTCCTCCTTCCTCTCCGTAACACCCCGCCACCTCATTCGAGGTACCCGAGGTCTTTTAGAACCTTCGTCGCCAGGGTGGGGCGCTCGTCCGCGACGTGCGCCCTGTACTTGGATATGGCGTCCTCGGCCCCCTTCGGCAACTTGCCCTGCTCCAGTAGCTCGACGGCCTTCTCGAGGTTCTGGCGGCCCAACGTGTCTTTCCAAAGCCTGTGCGCCACGTACATGCGCTCCTCGTCCACGGCCGTTACCACCGTCTGCGGGGCACCGGGGATCGGCGTGTCCTCCGGGTCGGGCCGGTAGCGATCAATTACTTCTCCCCAGTCCAGAGGCATCTAGAGAGATACCTGCTGGACTTCTTCGCCCCGAACCGCCTCATACGGCACCACGACCCAGCATGCGCAACCCCAGATGCACTCGCCAGCCATCCCCTCAAAGCGGGTCGACGGCTCGCAGAGCATGGTCCCGAGGTCCAACAACCAGGAGTGGGCGAGGAGCTTCTCGTCCCAGCTCATCCGGTCGTACGCGTCCCGCGCGGCCGAAAAGCCGGGGATGTCCAGCTTGGTCAGCCGGGGCACGCTGACGTGAATGAAGGAGCCGTTCTCCACATCGAAATGTACGACGCCCGGCTCGACCAGGGAGGTCACGGCGGAGGTGATCTGACCCTCTATCTCCTTCGCGCCCGCTTCGTCGAATGCCCCCGCGGGGGCGAACGCGCGAGCCTCGACGTATTCGGGCTGTACGCCGTCGGCCACGCGCCCGAGCGACGCGGAGATGTTCTCTGCGTCGGCGAACTTATGGGGCAGCAGCATGTTGACCCAACGCTCGCCGATCGGGGCGCGCGTGGCGGGGTGCATCCGATCGGTGGGCGAATTGAGATAGTTCAGAAGCTTGAGCGTCTCGTAGATGTGTAAACCGTTCTCCTGGGCGATGAAGCTGGCGATCCCCTCGTCAACGTACTCGTGCGTCGCCGAGACGTCCCCGGTTAGATCTAATATTCCATCCTGTGGCACCACGAAGAAACCACCCGTGAACGGGTTCTTGTACAAATCCCCCCAGACGGCCTGGACGCCCTGATTCTTCTCATCGTCGAGCATACAGTCAAGCTCGTTGATCACCGGAAACAGCACGCCGTCGCGCGTTTGCGCTGGATCGCCCTCGGAGGGCAACACCCCGACGCCGACGACTATGTGACGCCTGCCAAGCTTGATCGAGGCCAGGTGACGCACCATGTCGACCGCTATCCCGCTCCCAGTCCCACCGGCCAAGCTGAACACGACGAAGATTATCGGGACCGTCTTGCTGGCGTTGATACTCCGTGCGAATGCGTCCAGCTCTTCGGCTATCGGGCCGTCCTCGTAGTACTCCCTGTTGTAGATGCCTTTGGCCACCGCCCGAGGGATGTGCTCATCGACCGCCGGCATCTCCAGGTCTTCGGGCAGCCACGGCTCGTAGTTGGGGTTCCAGTAGTACCGGGGGTACTCTATCTTCAGGTACTCCCGGTACCGGCGCAGGCTCGCGAAGAAATCGTCCTTGCCCGGCACCCCGAGATCCACCGTACGGACCTGTGCCCTCTCCTCCGGCAACCTGGCCCTGTCCTCCGCCTCGCGGACCGGCTTCAGGTCTCCGTCGCCGATGTCCACGGCGAGCGCCGAGAACCTCGTACGAGCGTCTTCGAGGAACCCATCGGGCGGACTCGAAAGAAGCTGCTCGATGACGGAGGCTCCCGTCCGTCCCAGGCCCAGGATGTGGATCGAGAACGGACCCTCTTGGTCTCCCGTCCGATGAACTTCCTGCTCTTTGACTAACTCTTCGACCCTATCCTTCCGGTCCTCGTCCCGAACGCTCTGAGGTTCCAACCTTATCCTTCCTTTCCCCCTACTTTGCACTTACCCTTCCGAATGACATCCTAGCATGCCAAGTATTTATGCGAAAGCGTAGGTTTATCGATCACCGACCGTCGTTAGTCTGTTAGAGAGCAGGCATCAAGTCAGGAGCCGAGGTGAGTTGTACACGTAGGTGAGTTGTACACATGCATAAAACCTCCATCGTTGCGTACTGTCGCCGCGAAAAAGCCACGAACCGGGACGATGGGCCGGGACATACCATGCCCGACCCACCACTCCTTGCTTACCCGTTTGTCCTATCCATTCTGCCGCGACCAGTGCCCCTCGCCCACCTCCGTCTCCGCCAGCTCCAGGGTGGCGGCGTGTCCTGTGAAGTCCACGTGGTTGTTGACGGCGACGAGCGCCTGCGGGCAGCACAGGAAGACGTTCAGGGCCTCGTCGTAGACGAGCCTGTCC
>JACDFX010000519.1 GCA_013815575.1 Rubrobacter sp. | reverse complement strand
GTACCGGGGGTTCGTCTCGTGGACCTCGATGTACGGTGGGGTTGACGGTGGCGAGGAGCGGGAGCGCAGGGAGCGGGTGAACGAGCTTCTGGAGGTCTTCTCCAAGAGCTACCTACCCCGGTCGATGTGGCTCGCGGGGGAGACGCGCGAGAAGATCGAAGACTTCACCGAGAAGAGCCGCGAGCTGCGAACCCTGTTCTGCGCGGAGATGGAGGAGAAGGGCTACGAGGAGGCCCGTGCCGGCATGGCCCGCCGCGTGAGCAAGCGGCTCGGGCCGGCCAGAAAGCAGGTTGACTCCGCCCTCGAAACGGAGCTCGCCGGCCCCCGGCCGTCGGGATGGAGGCTACGCCGGAAGTAGGGCCCGGGGCGGTTCGCGCTAGCCGCGGGATGCCTCCCGGACGAGATCGGCGGCCTCCCCGGCGCAGCCCCAGGAGAGGGTGACGCCCGAGCCGCCGTGGCCGTAGTTGTGGACGACGGGAGCGCCCCCGCCACGCTGCTCCACCTCCAGCCGGACTTCGGGGCGGCCGGGTCTCAGGCCTACCTTGTGTTCCAGCACCTCGGCGTTGGCGAGGCGGGGCTCCAGGGCCGTGCAGCGGCGTAGGATTCCCGCCGCCACCGCGGCGTCGGGTTCGGTATCCCACGAGTCCTCGTCGGCGGTGCCGCCCAGGATGCAGTCCTCGGAGCGGGGGACTATGTAGGTGACGCCCTCAGGGTCGTCCTCGTCCAGAGAGAAACGGTCCAGGCCGGGGTTGCGAACGCGCATGATCTGGCCGCGTATCGGCCGCAGGGAGTCGTCTCCGACGAGTTCCCCCGCACCCAGCCCGGCGCAGTTGACCAGCACGCCGGCCTCTTCCGAGAGATCCTCCAGACGGTCGATGGCGCGATGCTCGATCTCACCTCCCGTCGCGGCGAACCGGTCCATCAAATACCGGAGGTATACGGGCATCTCTATGATGGGCACGAGGAAGGCGTGGCCGTCACGGTAGCCGGGCGGCAGCTCGTCCTCCTCGCAGCGCCGCACGCCCGGGATCGCCGCGGCCCACCACGGCTCCCCCGCCGCCTCTCGCCGGAGCTCGACGCCCTCTCGCATCCGTACCCCGGTTTCCGGCGCTCTGGCGAGGTTTTCGAGAACCTCGAAGGTTCGGGCGCCCCAGCGCAGGACGCTGTTCTCAGGGTAGGCCCTGTACGGGTACCAGATCGCGGCCGCGACGGCCGAGGTGGTCTTTTCGGGAAGGGCCGCGGTGACGATGCGGACGTCCAGGCCCGACTCGCGCAGGCAGATGGCGGTAGACAGTCCTATTACCCCGCAGCCGATCACGAGCGCGTCCGTGGACATCTCCCTCCCCACTCCTTGCTGGCACGCACACTCTACCGTCTCCACCGCCCCCCGGCCTGCGTGTAGGATGTGCTGGGGCCGAGGAGAACGCCGGCCGCGGGAGAGTCCTTCTGGAGGAGGTCGTATGGGCGTCAATAGAAAAGCGGGTCATCTCGCGGTCGACGTGCTCGCCCGGGCGGGTGTCCGGCGCTTCTACACCGTGCCGGGCGAGAGCTTCCTGGAGGTCCTCGACGCCGCCGAGCGGCACCCGGACACGACGCTGATCTCGACCCGCCACGAATCGGGGGCCTCGTTCATGGCCGAGGCCGACGCCAAGCTCACGGGCGTGCCGGCGGTGGCAATGGCGACGCGGGGGGTGGGGGCCTCGAACCTCGCCATCGGCGTCCACACCGCGATGCAGGACTCGACACCGATGGTCGTCCTGCTCGGGCAGGTCGAGACGGACTATCTGGACCGGGAGGCGTTTCAGGAGGTGGACCTCGCCGCGTTCTACGCCCCGATCACGAAGTGGTCCACCACCGTTCACCGCGCCGACCGGCTCCCCGAACTCGTGGCCCGCGGGTTCAGGATCGCCACCTCCGGCCGCCCCGGCCCCGTCATGCTCGCCCTCCCCGCGGATATTCTGGGGGAGGAGGTCATTGACGTAGGGTCACGGCTCTCCCGGGGCAGGCCCCGTTCGGCCCCGGATCCCGAGGACGTAGAGGACGTCGTGAGCAGGCTCGTCCGGGCGAAGCGGCCCGTGGTAGTCGCGGGCGGGGGCGCGAGGCACGCCCGGGGGGCCCTGATCCGGTTCGCCGAAACCTTCGGTACGGGCGTCTACGCCGCCTTCCGCCGCCAGGACGTCTTCCCGAACGAACACCCCCTCTATCTGGGCCACCTCACCCTCGCAACCTCAGCAGAGACGCTGAAAGCCCTGGAAGAAGCAGACCTGATCGTC
>JACDFX010000114.1 GCA_013815575.1 Rubrobacter sp. | reverse complement strand
GGTCGGGACGACGGCCTCCGACCTGGTGCACCCGGACGATGCCGCGGGGTACGGGCGGGAGGTGGTCGAGGGGTTCCGGGAGGTCTCGGGCCCGTTCGGGCCCCTGGAGGCCCGCTACCGGCACAAGGATGGCTCCTGGCGCTACCTGGAGACCACCATCAACGTCCTGCTGGACGACCCGGAGGTCGAGGGCGTGGTCTGCGTCAGCCGGGACGTGACCGAGCGCAGGCGGCTCGAGGAGGAGGTCCGGGACCTCAGCGAGGGCCTCGAAAGGGAGGTGGCGCGGCGCACCGGGCAGCACGAGACTGCGCTCGACGGGCTGGCGGAGAGCGAGGAGCGCTTCAGGGCCACCTTCGAGCAGGCTGCGGTCGGCATGGCGCACGTCGGCGTGGACGGCGGGTGGCTCAGGGTCAACCAGAAACTCTGCGACATCGTCGACTACTCTCGCGAGGAGTTGCTCGGCCTCGGTTTCCAGGACATAACCCATCCGGAAGACTTGGAGAAGGACTTGGGTTATCTTCGCCGGCTGCTCGCTGGAGAGATCGGGACGTACTCGACGGAGAAACGCTACTTCCGCAAAGACGGCTCGATCGTCTGGATAGACCTGACCGTCTCCTTGGTGCGTAAAGATTCGGGCGAGCCCGAGTACTTCATCAGCGTCATCGAAGACGTCTCTAAACGCAAGCTGGCGGAAGAGGCTCTGCGCATGTCCGAGACGCGCTTTCGGACCGTGATCGAGCAGTCGCCCCTGAGCACCCAGATACTCTCCCCCGAAGGCCGGACGCTGCGGGTCAACCGCGCCTGGGAGGAGCTGTGGGGCGCGACCCTGGAGGATATCGAGGGCTACAACATGCTGGAGGACCGGCAGCTCGTCGAGAAGGGCATCATGCCCCACATCCGGAAGGGCTTCGCCGGGGAGTCCGCGGCGATCCCGCCGATCGACTACGACCCCGAGCAGACCATCCCCGGCTTGAGCAGTCACGAGGACCCCAAGCGATGGGTCCGGGCCTTTATCTACCCCGTCAAAGACGAGGCCGGGAACGTACGCGAGGTGGTCCTGGTACACGAGGACGTGACCGAGCGCAAGCGGACC
This sequence comes from Rubrobacter sp., assembly GCA_013815575.1. Taxonomy (GTDB): domain Bacteria; phylum Actinomycetota; class Rubrobacteria; order Rubrobacterales; family Rubrobacteraceae; genus Rubrobacter_D. The sequence goes on along the minus strand of JACDFX010000114.1, from coordinate 5,240 downwards.
GAGGAGACCCTGCGAGAAAGCGAGGGGCGCTACAGGGCGGTGGTCGAGCAGGCCGGGGAGGGCATCTTCCTGTTCGACCCCCGGACCAAGCGCATCCTGGAGGCCAACCCAGCTTTCCAAAAGATGTTCGGATACGCCCCGGAAGAGGTGGAGAGGATAACCCTTTACGATCTGGTCCCGCATGACGCGGAGGGCGTCGACCGGAACGTGGCGCTTGCCCTAGAACGGGGGTACCTCCTGGTCGGCGACAGGAGCTACCGGCGCAAGGACGGCTCGCTGGTCGACGTCGAGGTGAGCGGGGGCACGATCTCCTACCGGGGAAAGGAGGTGATCTGCTCGGTCGTACGCGACGTGACCGAGCGCAAGCGCGCCGAAGCGACCCTGCGCGGGGTCAGGGAGGCGGAGCGTAACCGCATGGCCCGCGACCTCCACGACGGGGCGCTGCAGGACCTGACCTACGCCCTCGTAGAGGCGCAGATAATCCGCGCCCTCTCCGACACCCCGGAGCTCGACAAAAGGCTGGCCGACCAGATCGAGGCCTTAAGACGCACCGAACGACGCCTGCGCGGCGCCGTCTACGACCTGCGCCTCGGCGAGGAGGGTGGCAGGCCGCTGGCCGAGCTGCTGGAAACGCTGGTGGATGAAAGCAGGCGCATGTTCTCGGGCTGCGAGGTGCGACTGGCCGTCGACGGCGGCCTGCCGGATACGCCTCCTGGCGAGGGAGGCGTGGAGGTGCTGCGCGTACTCGGCGAGGCGCTGTCGAACGCGCGGCGGCCCTCGGGGGCGGCCCTCGTGGCGGTGACCGTTTGGGCCGAGGGGGCGGACGTGGTGGCGGAGGTCTCGGACGACGGGCGTGGCTTTGTCCCGGGAGAGCCCGGCGGTGTGGGGCTAAAGAGCATGCGGGAGAGGACCGCCGCCCTGGGCGGCGACCTTGAAGTAGAGAGCGAGCCGGGGGCGGGCACGAGGGTGCGGCTGCGGGTGCCGATGCGCCGTCTTGGCGTGGCCGAGCACGATTAGGCGCGTGATGCGAAGCAGGAGTCTCCTGTACCTCCCCCCGATACTCGAGGACTCCTCGAGTATCGGCCCCAGGGTCTCGTCGCGCGGCTCGGCCAACAGCGCCTCATCCACGGTCCTCGTCTCCCCACAATTCCGGCGGGAAGCCCATCGCTTCGGTGATCGCCTCCAGCTTATCAGGGCCGGGGTTCTTGATGCGGCCGTTCTCAAGGTTGGTCTGATACTATCCCCACCATCAAAAGCGGGGCCGATTCCGGGCGGGTGGGCTTCGGGTGGGCATCAAGAGGAAGAAGCCAACGACCGCAATCGCCACAGATAAAAGCATCGGAGAGCACCTTGCCGCACGTTTACGTCACAGGCCACAAGAACCCGGACACCGACACGATAGCCTCGGCCATCGGGTACGCGGAGTTCAAGAACCTCGTCGATTCGGGGAGCGAATACGCGTCGGCCCGCCTGGGCGAGGTCAACCCCCAGACGGCCTGGGCCCTGAAGAAGAGCGGGGCCACGGAGCCGAAGCTTCTGGAGCACATAATGCTCAGGGTGAAGGACGTGATGGCCCACGACGTGGCGGTGGCCCACAAGAACGAACCGCTTCGAAACGTGGGCCTGACGATGGCCGGGCGAAACATAAGCCAGGTGCCCATAGTGGACGACGAGGGGTCGCTCGTCGGGATCATCACGGAGCGGAACCTGGCGCGCATGTACGTCAGGGAGTCCAGGGGGGCCTCGTCCTTCAAGGACAGCCCGGTCAGCGTCGGGGCGATACTGGAGGTGCTCGAAGGGGAGCTTCTCGCCGGGGAGGACCGGGAGAGCGAGGGGCAGCTGTGGGTGATCTCCATGGGCGTGGACTCGATGGGACAGTCCATGGAGCAGGGGGACGTCGTTGTCGTGGGTGACCGCCCCGAGGCCCAGAGGCGGGCCATAGAGCTCGGCGCCGGGGTGCTCGTCATCTCAAACGGGGTGCGGCCGGAGGAAGAGGTGATAGAGCTGGCCGGGCAGCACGGGACGACCGTGGTGCTCTCCCCGCTCGACTCCTACGTGACCAGCCGCCTCATACAGCTCTCCGTGCCCTGCTGGGAGGTGATGAGCGAGAACCCGCTTACCGTCCACCCCGACGACCTCATAACGGAGATAACCGAGCAGGTGATGGAGGTCCACTACCGCGCCGCCATCGCGGTGGACGGGAAAATGCGCCCCGCCGGCGTCATCACCAGGACGAACCTCCTGAACCCGAAACCCCGCCGCGTGCTCCTCGTTGACCACGCCGAGATCGGCCAGAGCGTCAAGGGCGTCGAGAGGGCCGAGGTCGTCGAGATCCTGGACCACCACCACGTCGGCGACATAGAGACGGCCTCCCCGATACCGGCCACCTTCGACCCCGTGGGCTCGACGGCGACCCTGATCGTCGAGCGCTTCAAGACGGCGGGCCTGCGCCCGGAGGAATCAACGGCGAAGATGCTGCTGGCGGCGATTCTCTCTGACACCGTGATCCTGAACTCACCGACCACCACCGACCGCGACCGCGAGGTCGTCAAGATGCTCGAAGAGCTCCTCGACCTCGACGCCGAGGCCTTCGGACGGGAGATGTTCGAGGCCTCCTCGGACGTCTCGGACCTCTCCGGGGATGAGATAGTAAACCGCGACGCCAAAGAGTACGGGACGTCCTCCGGCGAGAGGGTGAGCGTCTCCCAGATAGAGACCGTCGGACCCGGCCTGCTCGAGCGCAAGGACGAGCTCGTCTCGGCCCTCGAAGGGCTCCGGGACAAGAACGGCTACGTCTTCTCAGCACTCATGGTCACGGACATAACCCAGGGCGGCACCCAGCTCCTGTGCGTCGGGGATTGCTCCTCCGTCCATCTGGCCTTCGACTCCCAGCCCCGTGACGGTGTCATAGAACTCCCCGACGTAATGAGCCGCAAGAAACAGGTCGCGCCCGCCCTGCTGGCGATTTTGTAGGGGCGGTTCGCGAACCGCCCCTACACCCCGCGTGGGCCTGAAGGACCGGAACGGCATGGAGGCGTCCAATGCGTGGTGCGCTAATATGGGATTGGTCCACGACAAATAATCGGAGGTTTCGATGATATCCGAGGAGCAGGTGCGGCACGTTGCCAGTTTGGCCCGGTTGGGTTTGACGGAGGATGAGATAAGAGAGATGGGGGGGCAACTGGCTGCGATCCTGGACAGCATCGAGAAGATCCGGCAGCTCGACCTCGCCGACACCCCTCCCACGGCCAACCCCCTGAACCTCTCGAACGTCCTCCGTCCGGACGAACCCCGTCCCGGACTACCGCGCGAGGAGGCCCTCTCCCCGGCCCCCGACCCCGTGGACGACCTCTTCGCCGTGCCGAGGATCGACTGATGGACGACCTCCTGAACCTCACCGCCCACGGGCTCTCTGAGAAGATTGAGGCCGGCGAGGTCTCCGTTCGCGAGGCGGCCGAGGTGGCAAACGCCCGCGTCGAGGAGGTCGACGGCGACCTGAACTCCTTCGTCACACCCACGCCGGAGCTGGCGCTGGAGCGTGCCAGGCGGGTGGACGAACGGCTGCGCAACGGCGGCGTAAAGCCCTGGGAGGTCGTGCCAATCGCCGTAAAGGACGTGCTCTCCACGCGCGGGGTCAGGACGACGTGCGGGTCGAAGATCCTGGAACACTTCACGCCCCTCTACGACGCCTCGGCGCTCGCGAACTTCGGCGAGGAGCCGGTGGTGGTCGGCAAGTCCAACATGGACGAGTTCGCGATGGGCTCCTCGACGGAGAACTCCGCCTACGGCCCGACGAGGAACCCGTGGGACCTGAACCGGGTGCCGGGCGGCTCATCCGGCGGATCGGCGGCGGCGGTGGCGGCGGGTGAGGGCTGGTGGGCGCTCGGGACGGACACCGGCGGCTCCGTGCGGCAGCCGGCGGCGCTCTGCGGCATTGTGGGGCTCAAGCCAACCTACGGGCGGGTCTCGCGCTACGGCCTGATCTCCTTCGGCTCCTCTCTCGACTGCATAGGCCCTATGACCCGCGACGTCAAGGACTCTGCCTTGTTGCTGCAGGCCATAGCCGGCCACGACCCGCGGGACTCCACGAGCGCCAACGTCGAGATCCCGGACTACCTGGCTGGCCTCGAAGGCGGTGTCGAAGGGCTGCGGGTCGGGGTCGTTACGGAGCTCATGGACGAGCGCATAGACGCCGGCGTGCGCGAGGTGACGAGCCGGGTCGCCGGGGAGCTCGAAGCCGCGGGGGCCGAAGTGGGGGAGGTTAGCCTGCCGCACGCGTACTACGCGCTGGAGGCCTACTACATCATCGCGCCGGCGGAGGTGTCCTCGAACCTCGCCCGGTTCGACGGGGTTCGGTACGGGCTGCGGGTGCAGGCGGACGGGGTGCACGAGATGTACCGGAAGACGAGGGAGGCCGGTTTCGGGGCTGAGGCGAAGCGCAGGATCATGCTCGGCACCTACGCCCTCTCCTCCGGCTACTACGACGCCTACTACGCCCAGGCCCAGAAGGTCCGCACAAAGATCATAGAGGACTTCCGCGAGGCTTTCTCCCGATACGACGTCCTCGTCTCGCCGACCTCGCCGTCCGTGGCGTTCGAGATCGGGGCCAAGACCGACGACCCGCTCGCGATGTACCTCCAGGACATCTGCGCCGTCCCGGCGTCGCTGGCCGGCGTCCCGGCCATAAGCATCCCCGGCGGCCTCTCCGACAGTCTCCCCGTCGGCGTCCAGCTCATGGGCGACCACTTCACCGAGCCGATGCTGCTCCGCGCCGCCCGCGCCGCGGAACGGGCGGCGGACTTCGAGTTCTCGCCCAGGCCGTAGCCGGCCGTCTGGAAGGACGCGCGGCTGCGCTATACTCCTTACATGGTCGAGCGCGCCGCCCCACGCAGGGCTCCTTGAGCGTAGAGGATTACCTCGAGATGGAGAAGACGGCCACCGTCCGGCACGAGTACGTGGCCGGCGAAGTCTACGCGATGACCGGGGCCAGCCGGCGACACAACCGGATCGCCGGCAACGTGTACCGGCGGTTGGCCGACGCGGCGGCGGGGGGGCCGTGCCGGGTCTACATGGAGACCGTCAAGCTTCGCAAAGACATCTTCTACTACCCGGAGGTAATGGTCGCCTGTGGTTCCGAGCCGGAGAACCCGTACTACGAAGACGCTCCCTGTCTGGTCGTCGAGGTCGTATCCCCGAGCACGGAGAGCACGGACCGGCGCGAGAAGCTCGCCGCCTACAAG
>JACDFX010000518.1 GCA_013815575.1 Rubrobacter sp. | reverse complement strand
ACTCTAAACTCCGGCCATGCGTTCTGAGAGAGACATCGCTCGTTCCGGGAAGACGTACCACCCATGAGTGAGGGGCACGACGGGCGTCCGGTGCCGCTCGCGCTGGTGGTGCGCACGTTCGACCGGCCCGGGGTGCTCCACGCGCTGACGAGCGTGATCCTGGAGCACGGCGCCAACATCACCTACGTGGACATCGCCGAGCGCCACGAGCGCGGGTCCACGGTCTACTTCGAGCTCGAAGGGGTGGGCGAGGGGAACGCGGACGTCGTCATCCGCGACCTGGAAGCGCTTGGTATCGTGGATGAGGTTGAGCGGGCGCCGTCTTTCGCGAGGATATACGGAAAGAGGATCATCGTCGTGGGTGGCGGCGCCCAGGTGGGGCAGGTGGTCGTGGGCGCGGTCGCCGAGGCCGACCGCCACAACATCCGCGGCGAGCGGATCTCGATAGACACCATCCCGCTCGTCGGCGAAGAGAACCTGGCCGCCGCCACGAGGGCCGTGGCCCGGCTGCCCCGGGCCGTGGCGCTCGTGCTGGCGGGCGCCCTGATGGGCGGGGATGTGGCCCGGGCTGTGTACGAGATCCGGGAGAAAGGCATCATCGTCCTCTCCCTGAACATGCCAGGCAGCGTCCCCGACGCCGTCGACCTCGTAGTAAGCGACCCCGTCCAGTGCGGCGTCATGGCCGTCATGGCCGTCTCCTCCTCCGCCCGATTCGACATCGCCCGCCAACGGGGACGCCGCTATTAGGGTGGATGGCAGCTTCTCCCTGAGAACCCCGTAGGTCGGCCTGGTAGATCAAGGAGCCGGGGATCCAGCCTGGTCCACGCCCGCAGATAGTCCATGATGTATATCTCGTAGATCGTATAGAACGGCCTGGGGCGGACTCGAATCGAAAGGAATCCACGATGGAGCTTGGCCTTTACACTTTTGCGGACGTTGGACCTGGTATGGATCCCGCGCAGCGGCTGCGCGACCTGATCGAGGAGATCGAGCTGGCGGATCAGGTCGGCCTCGACGTCTTTGGCGTCGGCGAGCACCACCGCCCTGACTACGCCGTCTCTTCGCCGGCCGTGGCGTTGGCTGCCGCGGCAACGCGCACCAAAAACATACGCCTGAGCAGCGCGGTAACCGTGTTGAGCTCCGACGATCCGGTCCGGGTCTTCCAGGACTTCGCCACCCTCGACCTGTTGTCTGGCGGGAGGGCGGAGATCATGGCGGGCCGCGGTTCGTTTATTGAGTCCTTCCCCCTCTTCGGCTACGACCTCGGCGACTACGACGAGCTTTTCGCCGAGAACCTCGACCTGCTGCTAGAGCTGCGCGAATCCGAGCGCGTCACGTGGTCGGGCAGGCATCGGGCCTCGCTAGAGGATGTTGGTGTCTACCCGCGCCCGATCCAGGACCCTTTGCCGGTCTGGATCGCGGTCGGCGGAACCCCGCAGTCGGTCGTCCGGGCCGCGCTGCTCGGCCTGCCGCTGGCGATCGCGATCATAGGCGGGCAGCCCGAAAACTTCGCGCCGCTCGCCGGGCTCTACCGCCGGGCCTTGGGCGAGGCCGGCCACGACTCGGAGCGGTTGCCCATCAGCATCAACTCCCACGCCTACGTTGCCGAAACCTCCCAGAAGGCGGGCGACGAGTACTTCCCCACCTACGCCGCGATGATGAACCGGATCGGCCGCGAGCGCGGCTGGAGACCCATGGGCCGCGGCCAATTCGAGGTAGGACGCTCGCCGCGCGGCGCGCTCGTCGTCGGCAGCCCCGAGGAAGTTACGGAGAAGATCCTCTACGAACACGAGCTCTTCGGCCACCAACGTTTCATGGCCCAGATCAGCGTCGGCGCGCTCTCTCACGACAAAGTCATGCGCGCCATAGAACTCTTTGGCACCGAAGTCGCCCCCGCCGTTCGCAACGAACTCGAACATCGGAAATCCGCGAGCGCGCAGGAACCGGCAGCCACCTGATCCCAACCCAGCGGTAGAAGCCGGTAAAACGGTTCAAAAGTTTGTATGCGGTTACGGCCGGGTCTGCGGGAGGTCTGTGCCGTTGTAACGAGGCATCCGGCTCTTACGGTTTCCGTGCGTGGCGGAGGTCTTCGGCGAGGTCCTCCTCCGAAAGGTCCGGGTAGTAGAAGCCGTGCGAGGTGTACCAGCGGATCGCCGACATCCTATCGAGGTCCAGGATCTCCCCGGCCCGGGCCACCGACATCCTGTCTTCGGAGACCAAGAACAGGAGCACGGCTTCCAGCGTCGCACGCTCGGGTTCAGGTCCCAGGGCTTCG
>JACDFX010000517.1 GCA_013815575.1 Rubrobacter sp. | reverse complement strand
CACCGTCGTAACCTACCGCCTCGACGCCGAATCGGCGCGTGCCTCGGCGACTACGTGACCCTCCCTTAATCCCGACGACGCCGACCGGCCTCTTGCAGGGCCGAGGGCTCCGGGGTCCAACCCCGGAGGGCGAAGTACCGGGCGTAGGTCAGGAGGAGATCCCCGCTCACGTCCGGCCGTCGCGGGCCGCTTTCGCCCAGGGCCAGCCGGGTGTTCCGGTCGTCGTAGATGTTGCCGTCAGAGAGATCATCCGCGTCCGGGGAGGCCCCGCGCAGGACGGCGCCGGGCCCTTGCACGTCTTCGGGCGGCGCGGCCTCCAGCCGGCGCAACCATTCTTCGTAGGGGAGGCGTTCCAGGGTGTACCCCCCGTCTTCCAGCCAGCCGAAGATCGTCCCGGCGGGCACGGGGTCCGGGTTGGCTAGGTGGTAGGTCCCGCCGGGCGCGTCCGGGTTCGAGGCGATGCCGAGGATCGCGGCGGCCACGAAATCCACGGGCGTCATCTCCATCTTCCAGCCCTCGACTTCGGGGACGGCGCCGAGGCGCAACGACTCCGAGAGGATCGCGCCCTGCAGATCGCGCGGGTTCGAGGCGCCGGTATCCGAATGGCCGGAGATAAAGCCGGGCCTGTAGACTCGAGTCGGCAGGCCGCGCCCGGCAGCCTCGTGGACGAGCTTCTCCGCTACCCACTTGGACTGGCCGTAGCCGTCCTCGCGGGCGTCCGCGAGAGAGTCCAGGTCCGCGTCCTCCTCGCAGAGGCCCGCGTTCGGGGGGAAGATGCCGTCGGTGGAGACGAAGTGGAACGGCTTGGTCTTGTGGCGGCAAGCCAGGCGCAGCGCCTCGCGCGTGCCGCCCACGTTCGGCGCCTCCAGCGCGGGGTAAGAGTAGACCAGGTTCACGGACGCCGCGGCGTGGATCACGAAGTCCGTGTCGCGTGCCAGCGCGTCGAACCTCTCCCCGCCCATCCCGAGCAGGGGCTCGCCGAGATCCCCGACCACCGGCTCGACGCGGTCCATCCGGTCGGTCGATAGCCCGTAGGATTCCAGGTTGGAGGCGATGGTTTTCAGGGGGTCCTCGTCGTCCCGCTGCCGGACCAAGCAGTGGACCCGGGCCCCCGTGGACGAGAGTAGCCCGTCGAGGAGAGAGGCCCCGAGAAAGCCCGTGGCACCCGTCAAGAAGACGTTCTCGGCGCCGGGCAGGGTTCGCGTTTCAGCCCTACCGCTCGGTGAGATCTCCGGTTCCAGGACGGCCTCGGCGCGCAGGTCGATCTCCGTAGGCCGGGCGGCGTCGCCGTCTTCGTCGCGCTGGAGCGCTTCGATCCTGTCGCACAGGCCTGCAACTGTCGGGTCCTCCATGAACAGCGGCATCGAAACGTGGACTCCGAAGCTCTCCTCGACGCGGGCCGAGAGCCCGGCGGCCGCGAGCGAGTGCCCGCCGAGGTCGAAGAAGTCGTCCCCCGCTTCGACCTCGCCCTCGTCCAGGCGGAGCGCCTCCTCCCAGATGCCCTTAAGCAAAGTCTCCTTCTCCGAACGGGAGGCATCGGCGGGGAGCCGCGTGCCGGAGAGATCCCCGTCGCGGTCGGGGCGAGGCGGGGGCGGGGGGAGTTCCTTGCGGTCCACCTTGCCCGAGGTCGCCTGGATCGGGAGCGCGTCGAGCGCCACGTAGACCGCCGGGACGGCGTAGTGGGGCAGGACTCCCCGCAGGACGCCCCGGATCTCCTTGCTGCGCCCCGTCTTGGGGTCGAGGCTCCAGCCGGAGAAGCGGTGGTCGTCCTTCGGTTCCGGGACTACGTAGGCGACGAGCCGTTTATCCTCGCCCTCGTCGCCCTCGGAGACCACCACGCAAGCCCTGACGGCGACGTTCTCCTCGATGGCCGCCTCCACGGCACCGAGCTCGACGTTGTAGCCCCTGATCCTGACGCGGAAGTCCGCCCGGCCCAGGATCTCCAGATGCCCGTCCGGCAGGATACGCCCCCTGTCCCCGGTGCGGTACATCCGCGCCCCGCTCTCGCCGGCGAACGGGTCAGGCACGAAGCGCTCTGCCGTCTTCTCCGGAAGGTTGACGAAGCCGCGGGCGAGCATATCCCCCCCGACGCAGACCTCGCCGGGCTCCCCTTCGGGCACGCGGCGGAGATCTTCGTCCAGGATGTACAGGCGCTCAGGACGCGCGGGCCGGCCTACCGGACAGTACGTCGAATCCGGGTGGGCCACCGCCTCACCCAACTCCGTAACGGCGACCTCGTGGGTCTCGGCGATGCTGTAGAGGTTGAAGGAGCGGGCG
>JACDFX010000113.1 GCA_013815575.1 Rubrobacter sp. | reverse complement strand
TCCTCAAGACGGCCGAGGTGGACCATCGGAGCGTTATCTGCGTCCTCACGCACGACCCCAAGTTCGACGTTCCGGTCCTCAAGGCGGCGCTGGAGACGAAGGCGGGGTACATCGGGGCGATGGGGAGCCGCCGGACCCACAACAACCGCACGGCCCGCCTCAAGGAAGAGGGGGTCTCGGACGAGCAGCTGGGGCGCGTCAGCAGCCCGGTGGGGCTGGACATCGGGTCCCGCACGCCGGAGGAGACGGCGGTGGCGGTGGCGGCGGAGATCATCGCTTCTCGCACGGGGCACACGGGCGGCCGGCTCGCGGAGCGCTCCGGCCCGATCCACGCGCCCGCCCCGGACGTGGCCGATTCGCCGGATACGGATGACGCGAAACGGGACGGGCGGCGGGAGGCGACGGGTGCGGCCAGAGACGCGCGGTGAGCGGGGTCTCCGCCGTCGTGCTAGCCGCCGGCGCCGGGAGCCGTTTCGGGGGCGGGAAGCTTCTGGCGAGGTTCGGGGGGCGGCCCCTGATCGAGGCTACTTTAGACGGGCTGCGCGGGGCGCCGGTGGATGAGACAATCGTGGTGGTCGGAACCGAAGGGGAAAGGTTGCGCAACGTAAGCACCGCATACGGGGCCCGTGTGGTCGAAAACCACGATTGGGCGAGAGGCATGTCCACCTCGGTACGCGCCGGCCTCGGGGCCTGCTCTCCGGGGGCGCGGGCCGCGGTCGTCGTTCTGGCGGACCAGCCGCTCGTGGGGGCCGGGGCCGTGGAGAGGCTCGTCGAGGCCTTCGAGGGCGGGGCGCGGGTGGCGGTGGCGACCTACGACGGGGAGCCGCGCAACCCGGCGCTCGTCGCCAGGGAGGTCTGGCCGCTCCTGGAACGCGAGATGTCGGGGGACAGGGGGGCGAGGGCAGTCTTTGCGCGTCACCCGGAACTGGTAACGGAGGTGCCTTGCGATGACGTAGCGGACCCGGCCGATGTGGACACTGTGGAAGACCTGCGGCGCCTGGAAGGGGAGCTGAACGCTCTGGGGCGCGGCGGGGCAACCCGTCAAAGGAGGAACCGATGAAGCTAAACAACGAGTTTACGGTCGACGTACCGGTGGACGACGTCTGGAACGTGTTACTCGACCTGGAGCGGATCACCCCTTGCCTGCCAGGGGCGTCCCTGACGGAGGAGACGGGCGAGCGCGAGTACGACGGGGCGATGAAGGTCAAGCTCGGGCCCGTCACCCAGCAGTACAAGGGCACGGTCGCGATAAAGGAGGCCGACGAGTCCGCGCACCGGGCGGTGCTCAGGGCTGACGGCAAGGATGCCAGGGGGCAGGGGACGGCCTCGGCCACAATCACCTCGACCCTGCACGACGAAGGAAACGGCAGCACCCGGGTAAGCGTCGAGACCGACATGCAGATCACCGGCCGCGCGGCGCAGTTCGGCCAGGGCATCCAGCAGCAGGTCTCCGAGAAGCTCCTGGGCCGGTTCGCCGACTGCCTGGAGGAGGAGATCGTAAACGGTGGGGCCGCGAGCGGGGCGGACGTGACGGGGGCCCAGCCCTCCGCGAACGGCGCATCCGGGGCCGGCCGGCAGGGGGGCGCCCGACAGGAAGAAGACGTCGAGGCGCTGGACCTCGGCGAGGCGAGCCGGGGCGCGATCCTGGAGCAGATCAAGCCCGCTATACCCCTGGTGGTCGGCGCCATCGCCCTGGTGCTCGTCATCCGGCTTCTCAGCGGGGGAAGCTCCTCCGGTGACCGTCCTGTCAAGGGACGCGGCGAGTTCGAGGCACGCCTGAGGTTTTAAAGCTATCAGCCGTCAGCGGTCGGCTTCCAGCCAAAGAAGCCGACCGCGCCGAATAGGTCGACGGCCTTCCCTCGATCTAGCGCGTTAGCAACCGCAAACAATAAAGACAGAGAGCGTCGGGGCTGTTCCCGGCGCTCTCTGTCTTGCTAGGAGAACCCGCTGGTTGGCGGGTCTTACCTGCCGCCCAACTGGGTCTTGACCCTGGCGAGGATCTGGTCCGCCCTCTCCAACAAACCCTTTTCCCTGGCCTTGTCTGCCATCGAGGGATACACCCAGTTGTTCTCCTGGGCCTTGCCCACCGCCCTCGCTATAGGTCCTTCCCCTCCCTGCTGTGCCCCTTGCGCCTGGGAGGTCGCCTGGGATTCCCCGGCCCCGTGGGGCTCCTCCTGCCCCCCGCCGACCGGCCTCATCAACTGCTGCCCGTTGACCGCCCTGAACAGAGGCTTGTCGTCCTCGGGTCTTCTGTTCCGTACCGGCACTGCTGCCCTCTTTCCCCGGTGGCATTACACCTTGCTTTATACTCCTAAATCTAACCTGGCGCAGCAGCATCCGGCACAACGGTAAGATCCGGATGCCAGGTCACTCCGGCGTCTGCCGGGCTTGGGGCGTTGGGACCCGGGGTACGAAAAGCTGCCGATTCGCCTGGCGGGGCTGCGAGAGGAACTGCGAGACGCAAAGAGGACGCGCGGTCGGAAAGACGGCAATAAGACGGGGCAAAAGGAGGAGTTCACATGAAGATCCACAACGAGTTCACGGTGAGCGCCTCGATAGACCAGGCGTGGAACACGATGCTGGACCTGGAGAAGATAGCACCCTGCCTGCCGGGGGCGGACATCCAGGACGAGGCGGGCGGCGAATACGCGGGCACCATGAAGATCAAGGTCGGCCCCATCACGGCAAGCTACAAGGGCACGGTAAGGTTCGAGGAGGCCGACGAAGCCAACCACCGCGCCGTCCTCCAGGCCACCGGCCGCGACGCCCGCGGGCAGGGAACCGCCTCCGCCACCATCGTCTCCACCTTGCGGAAAGAGGACGGTAGCACGAGGGTCAACGTCGAGACCGACCTGAAGCTTACCGGCCGGGCGGCCCAGTTCGGGAGGAGCCTCGCCCAGGACGTGGCGACCAGGATGCTCGACCAGTTCGCCTCCTGCCTGGAGCAAGAGATCTCCGGCGCTGGCGCCGCGGAGGCCGCCCAACCCGCCTCCGGCAACGGCTCACAGGCGGCCACCCCGGATGGGCCGCCGTCCGCCGCGGGTGCCGGCGCCACCGTGCAAGGCGCCATCGTCGCCGGTTCGAGCCCTTCTGGGGCCGCGGCGAGCGCCCCGACTACCGGAATCCAGCAGCCGACCACGCAAGATGCGCCCCGGCGGGGCCCGGCCGAAGAGCCGGAAGCCCTCGACCTCGGGGACACGACCCAGGGCGCACTCTTCAAGCGGCTCACCCCCGTGCTCGCCGGCGCCGGCGTGCTCGTCATCCTGACCTGGCTCTTCCGCAGGAAGCGGTAGGCCTCCAGCGAGAAGCCCGCCGCCGGGAGCCGGTCGTCGGATGTGTGGTTCGTAAGGATTCTTTGTCTCCGCAGAACGTTCCGGAGCGGGCTCGGGGAGTTCCCTGAACCCGCTCCGTCAAATCTTCGTATCGACCGCTCTAGTGCTTGTGGTGCTGGTGGACTACGGCGTGGCCCTTGCCACGGGCTATGAGGTAGCGGTTGACGGGAAAGGCGACGACGAAGGCGACCGCGAGGGCGAAGGCGAGGCTGCCCCAGAAGAGCAGGCTCGTCGGGCCTGCCTCCATCGCGCCGGGGACGGCGACCATGATGAGGTTGTCCACGATCTCCATGACGGTGATGGAGAGCGTGTCGGAGGCGAAGGCAAGGGGTAAAACCGCCGCCAGCGCCATCCCGGAGCGCAGCAGCGGCAGCATCGTCAGCGAGTAGCCGAAGAGGAAGGCCAGCGCCACGGCCAGGATGATCGTGGCGACGTTGCTCCACCCGAGCGCGGTCCCGATCACCATCCCCAACACCTCCCCGATGGCACACCCGGTGAGGCAGTGCGCCGTCGCGCTGAAGGCCACCCTGTTCAGGGAAGTTCCGTTACCGTGCATCGTCTGCTCCTCTCTACCCTTCCGGGTACCATCTCTCGCGCCAGGTCTGCATCTGCGAGATCTCGCGCTCCTGCCCCTCGACGATGTTCCCGGCGAGATCCTTTATGCGCGGGTTGTCGCTCTCCTCAAGCGCCACGTTCGCCATCTGTATCGCCGACTTGTGGTGCGGGAGCATGTTGTCGATGAACGCCTTGTCGAAAGGCTTCTCGTCGGCCAGGGACTGCGGGTCCTCCATCATCCCCATACCCTCCATCTGACCCTCGTCCATTTGCATGGGAACCTCGGAGGTGCCGAACTCTTCTTGTTTTATGTCCTTGAGCTCCTCTATCTCCGACTCCTGGGCGGAGACGATGTTCTCCGAGAGCTGCTTTATCTCCTCGTGCTCGGCGTTGTCGAGCGCGACCTCGGCCATCTCCACGGCGCCCTGGTGGTGTGGAACCATCTCGTCGATGAAGCGCTCGTCGGAGTATTTGCCGTTCTCCATCAGCCTCCCTGAGGCCGAACCGCCCGACGACTGGTCTGTCTTGGAATGGTCCATGCCCCCCATGCCGTTGTTCTTCTGACTTCCTTCGGCGCCGGAACCGCCCCTGTTCTCTCCGCCTTGATCCATACTCCCGCCGCCCCCGCCTGCTCCTGCGCAGGCCGCAACGGTCAACACGACCGCCGACAGCAACCCGGCGAGCACGAGTCTCGTTTGGTGCTTCATCCGAAGATCCTCTCCATTCAGTGTTCTCCTGTCCGTCCTTGCGTGACGGATGGCCTAGAGCCGGAACACCTGCAGGGAAGGGAGCGTAGGCCCGCGAGGAGGAACAAGGATCTCGACCCAGCGGCCTCGATGCTCCGCCACCGGAGCCGGAAGCCGCGTGGGCGCCGGTACCCCACCGCCCAGCAGCAGGGCCGTCCCGAAGAACAGCGCTAGCAGTGTCGCGAAATAGGCGCTCCCCGAATGTATCCCATCGGTGCTCTGGTCGGGACCGGGTTGGTGACCGCCCCCCATTTGGGCGACGTGCGCCCCCTGGACGTCGGCCGGGGGCAACTGGTGCGCGTAGCCGAAGGCCCCGTGACAGAAGATCAACGCCACCACGACCAGCAATACGGAGAGTCTGGCGGACTCCGACGCCGAAAAACCGCCGCCCGTCATCGAGCCCTTCCTCGCGAACCTTCGTCCTATCGTCCCAACCACCGCACGACTCCGAACCCGAGACGTCCAACGCCAACCTCTTTCTAACATACCCCCCTCCCCTATACAAGGAGGGAAAGATGTTTCGGGTGGCCGATCATTTTTTCGTCCTTGGGGGGCGTGTGGGGGCGGCGTACACTCAGGCTGTCTTTGCCAGGGCTTTATCCGGTGGTGTGGGGAGAGGAGGCGAGGTTGCGTTACGGGTTCGTGATCCCGACCGGGGGACCGCGCGAGGTCGCGGGGCTCGCGGGCGAGATCGAGGAGTCTGGTTGGGACGGCGCCTTCTACTGGGACGGCATCTGCATCGGTACGATGGACACCTACGACCCGTGGGTGGTGATGGCCGCGATGGCGATGCGCACGGAGAGGGTCCGCATCGGGGCCATGCTCACGCCCCCGGCCCGGCGCAGGCCGTGGAAGCTCGCCCGCGAGACGATGACCCTGGACCACCTCTCCGGCGGGAGGTTGGTTTTGCCGGTTGGCCTTGGGGCGACCGACGACGGCGGCTTCTCGAAGGTGGGGGAGCTGGTGGAAAGGAAGATCCGGGCGCAACGGTTGGACGAAAGCCTGGAGATTTTGACCGGCCTGTGGGGCGGGGAGCCGTTCTCCTACGAGGGCGAGCACTACCGGATGGAGGAGATGACGTTCCTGCCAAGGCCGGTGCAGAGGCCGCGCGTCCCGATCTGGGTGGTGGGCGCCTGGCCGGGCGAGAAGTCCATGAACCGCGCGCTGCGCTACGACGGCCTGCTCGCCTACACGACGCGCGGCGAGGTTACGCCCGAGGACATAATGGCCATGAAGACGTACGTCGAAGAGAAGCGTGGCGCTGGCTCACCGTTCGACATCGTGTGGGAGGGCCAGACGCCGGGCGAAGATCCGGAGGCGTCAGCCTCGATGGTGCGTCCCTACGCGGAGGCTGGCGCGACATGGTGGATCGAGTCGCCCTGGACCCCGCCAAACTCCCCAGAAGACCTCCGCCGCCGTATAAGACAGGGCCCCCGCGGGTCGACTAGCGAACTACGAGAAGCCAGAAGCTAACGGCTGGCAGCCCGAACTTATCTCTGCGCGTCTTTGAGGATCTCGAAGATCTCCCCTATGAGCGCCTCGCGCTTGTCGGGGGGCAGGTCGCGGGGGTGAATGGTTTGTTTGTCCGACTGGAGGTTGCGTAGGCTCGCCTCCTCGGAGAGGTACTGGTCTATGAGGCGCACGATGGCGTCCACCTTCTCGCGGGGCAGTCCGTCGCCGCCGCGGGTCAGTCTGCTCCACATGGTG
>JACDFX010000516.1 GCA_013815575.1 Rubrobacter sp. | reverse complement strand
CAGGGCGCCCGCCTCCAACGTCCCCTTTGGGCCAGCACCGGCGCCAAGAACCCGCTCCACCCCGATACCATATACGTGGACACCTTGATCGGGCCGGATACGGTCAACACGATGCCGCCGGCCACCCTCCAGGCTCTCCTCGACCACGCCACCATCACCCCGACACTGGAGCCCGGTATAGAAGAAGCCCACGCCCAGCTCGAGCGTCTGGCTGAAGCGGGCATGGATCTGGGGGCCATTACACAGAAGCTGCAAGACGACGGCGTGGCGTCCTTCGCGGAGTCCTTCGAGTCGCTGATGACGAGCATCGCCGACAAGCGTGAGAAGCTGCTGGAGGAGCGTCGGGAAGACACCGCGAGTTTGGGGGACTACGCGGACGCCGTGGATGGGGCGCTCGCCCGCCTGCGGGACGAGAGGGTGCTCGGGCGCATCTGGAAGCACGACCACACCGTCTGGAAGCCCGAGCCAACGGAGATCAGCAACCGCTTCGGCTGGCTCCACAGCCCGGAGACGATGCAGGAGGCGCTACCGGAGATAAACGCCCTGGTGGACGCGGTGCGCGCCGACGGCTACACTCACGCCCTGCTCTTAGGGATGGGCGGCTCGAGCATGGCTCCGGAGGTCTTCCGCCGCGCCTTCGGCGTGAAGGAGGGCTACCTCGACCTGGCGGTGCTCGACAGCACCGACCCGGGCGCCGTGCTGGAGCACGCCGGGCGGCTGGACCCCTCGCGCACGCTGTTCATCGTCTCGACCAAGTCTGGCGGCACGGTCGAGACCTTCTCCTTCTTCAACTACTTCTACGACCGGGTGGCCGAGGCTGTTGGCGCGGAGGGTGCCGGCGCGCACTTCATCGCCATTACGGACCCTGGCAGCGCGCTCGAGGAGACCGCCGAGAAGTACGGCTTCCGGGCCACGTTCCTGAACGACCCGAACATCGGCGGGCGCTACTCGGCCTTGTCGCACTTCGGGCTGGTGCCGGCGGCCCTGATCGGGGTGGATGTAGCGAAGCTCCTGGATCGAGCCTCGACGATGGCCCACAACTGCGACGGCTGCAACTCCCCCGTCGAGGGGGATAACCGCGGCGCCTGGCTCGGCGCGGTGATGGGCGAGCTGGCCGCCGCCGGGCGCGACAAGATTACCCTGCTCACTACACCTTCCATGGCCGCCTTCGGTCCCTGGGTCGAACAGCTGATAGCCGAAAGCACGGGCAAGGAGGGTACCGGCATCCTCCCGGTCGCGGGCGAGCCGCCGGGCCCACCCGAAGCGTACGGGGACGACCGCCTCTTCGTCTCCATGAGCCTGCGCGACGAGACCGCCGCCGACGCCGTGGAAGATCTGGTGCGGGCCGGCCAACCGGTAGTTAGAATCGAACTTGAAGACCCGTACGATCTGGGTGGCGAGTTCTTTCGCTGGGAGATGGCGACCGCGATAGCCGGACGTCGCCTCGGCATAAATCCCTTCGACCAGCCCAGCGTCGAGACGGCCAAGGCGCTCGCCCGCCAGATGGTCCAGGAGTACCGTGAGGAGGGAGAACTCCCCGCGCTCGCGCCCACCGTCCGGGAAGGCGATATCACCATCTACTCCTCGGACGCCGCCGAGAGTGTGGAAGGCGCGCTCGAAGACTTCCTGGGCCAGGCCCGTCCGGGCGACTACGTGGCCCTGCAAGCCTACGTCCAGCCTTCGGAAGGGACCACGACCGGCCTGGAGTGGCTGCGCCTGAGGCTGCGGGACCGGCTGCATCTCGCGACCACTGTGGGCTACGGGCCGCGCTTTCTCCACTCCACCGGCCAGCTGCACAAGGGCGACGCCGGGAACGGGCTCTTCATCCAGTTCACCTCCGACGACGAGCGGGACGCGCCCATACCCGACGAGGCCGGTACGCCGGGGTCGGCGCTCACCTTCGGCGTGCTCGAAGAGGCCCAGTCTTTAGGCGACCGGCAGGCGCTCCTGGATGCGGGAAGACGGGTCATCCGCTTCCACCTGGGCAGGGACGTGGCCGGCGGGCTCAGGCGGCTGGCGGAGGAGCTGGTGTGATCTCGGCCGTAATCTTCGACCTGGACGGCACGCTCGTCGAGACGGAGGAGCTCAAGGCCCTCTCCTATGCCCGCGCCGCCGTCGAGCTGCGGCCCGATCTTGGCGAGGCGGACGTGGTGGAGGCCTTCAAAGACCTGGTGGGTCTCTCGCGCCAGGAAGTGGCCACGGCGTTGGTGCAACGCTTCGGACTCGAAGAGGCAGCCCGGGAGCGGATGGCCGAGTTCGAGGTGCGCACGCTGTGGCAA
>JACDFX010000515.1 GCA_013815575.1 Rubrobacter sp. | reverse complement strand
CCCTTGCACGGAAAGCGGTCCGACCGAGACGGTGTCGCCGCAGCCCCATCCAGGCCGCCCCGGCCGCGGCCGGGAGGTCCGGCACGACCCCGCCCGCCGCCGCCCAGATCCCCTCGCGGCCGCCGGAGGGATTCGCGAGCCGGGCGACGGCCCAGCCCAGCGCCGCGTGGGAGTAGGTGCGCACGCGAGGGATTCTATACGCTGGCGCCGACCCGCGAGGGAGGCCTGGGAACGCTTGGCCCGGACCCTCCTCGTATATATTCTTGGTCGGGCGGCCACCTGGTCCCTGTTCTCAAGCACGAGGGGAGGCGAATGCCGAAAAAACACATCGTTCTCGCCGGGGGCGGCCACGCGCACCTCTACTCCCTGGCGCGCACGAAAGAGCTGGTCCGGCGGGGCTTCGACGTCACCCTCGTCGACCATTCTCCCCATCTGTACTACTCGGGGATGGCGACGGGTGTGATCTCCGGCGTCTACGCGCCCGACGACCACCGCATAGACACCCGGCGGCTGGTGGAGGAGGGGGGAGGCCGGTTCGTAGAGGGCCGGATAGTGGAGATCCGGGCCAAGAACAGAGAGTTCGTCCTGGCGGACGGCCGAAATATCCCCTACGACGCGGCCTCCGTCTGCCTGGGCAGCGAGGTTGCCAGGTCCGGCATAGAGGAGAACGGGGCGGGCGCGGTCGGGGTCAAACCCGTCGTAAACACCGTGGAGATAAGGAAACGCCTGCTGGCACAGTCCGAGGACCAGACGCCCGAGATGCTCGTCGTCGGTGGCGGCGCGGCGGGTTGTGAGGTGGCGGCCAACGCGCTGGCGCTGCTCGAACGGCTCGGTATTCGGGGCGGGATCACGATAGCCCAGGCGGAGGACACCCTGCTACCGGACGCCCCTAAAGGGGCGCGCAAGAAGATCCTAGCCCTCCTGAGAAAGAAGGGCGCAAGGGTCCTTACGAACACCCTAGTTACCCGCCTCTGCGACGGCGTGGCGCTGACCTCCGACGGACATGAGATCCCCTGCGACCTTCCGGTGCTGGCCGCAGGAGCCGTCCCCCCGAACGTGTTCCGCGACTCGGGGCTTCCAACCGACGAAACCGGGGGCCTGCGGCTCGACCGCCACCTGCGTAGCACCGGCGATGGTCGACTCTTTGGCGGGGGAGACTGCGTGTCCTTCCGCGGAAAAGCGCTCCCCAAGCTCGGCGTCTTCGCCGTCCGACAGGGGCCCGTGATCTTCCAGAACCTCCAGGCTTCACTGGAGGGCTTGAAGCTCGGCGAGTACAGGCCGCAGAGACGTTACCTCTACGTGCTCAACCTCGGCGACGGTACAGGGCTCGCCGTCTACGGGCGCTTCTCCTGGCGTGGACGGCTCTCCTGGTGGCTCAAGCACCGCATAGACGATAGGTTCGTTGACGAGTACAGCCGCTAGCAACCCACCGTTCGAGTGTCCGAGACCGTCCGGATGTCCTCGGAGTTTCGGGCTTCGTACCACACAGACGCGTAAACCTCGAGGATCGAGCTCTGACGCCACCAGACCGCCCCACAAACGCCCATGGCGGGAACGGGATTGGCAAGAAGGCCACGCGAGCCTCTAGGGACGCGCCCCAAGGGGTCCCAAACGGCCCCACAGAGTATCCATCAGGAGTTGTTCCCCTTCTAGAAGAGCCCTGCCGGTCCTCGCCTCGCCACTCGAGCCGCGCAACGGAGCCTGGCGGCGCGCGGTCCGGCGGGACCAAGGCCGGGGCCGACCGTGTCTGCGTATCCCCGGAGGCCGGAGAAGGGTACGGGAAGGTCAGTCCCGTGCGGGGTCCGGCCACTCAGTCTCCTCGCGGCGGAGCATCCCCACGAGTTTGCCGTCCGACGTGGTCACCAATACGGAGGACACCCCGCGCTCGCGCATCCGCTTGGCCACCTTCTCGACCGGCTCGTCCGGCCGGAACGTGGCGGGGCCGTTCCTCATCGCGCTCTCGACGGATGCCTCGGAGTAAGACAACGCCAGATCCTTCTCGCGCAGCACTCCGAGCACGACTCTCTCCCCGTTCACGACCACGCACCGGTCCCAGCGCGTCGCTATCATGCGCTCGCGCGCCTCTGCGACCTTCTCCGATGGGCCGCAGGTCGGAACGTCCCTGCGGGCCGCGCCACCGACCGTCGGGACGTCCGCCAGAGTGCCCTCGGTCGGGAGGCCGCTCGCCGACCAGTCCGCCTTGCCGGGCACGTAGTCGTAGATCCTCTCGAAACCCATGCCTTCGAGCCGCCACGCGGCCCGCGGGCTCATGTCTCAGAGG
>JACDFX010000514.1 GCA_013815575.1 Rubrobacter sp. | reverse complement strand
CCTCGATCTCCCGTTGCACGAAGATGCGGTTGGCGGAGATGCAGGTCTGGCCCGCGTTGCGCATCTTGGAGGAGATGGCGTCCTCCACGGCCTCCTCCAGGTCCGCGTCCTCGAAGACGATGAAGGGAGCGTGGCCGCCCAGTTCCAGAGAGAGGCGCTTTACCGTGCCCGCGGCCTGCCGCATGAGGATTTTCCCGACCTCCGTCGAGCCGGTAAAGGAGAGCTTGCGCACGCGCCGGTCCTCCATGATGGCGGACGAAAGGTCGGCGGGGTCCATCCCGGTGACCACCGAGAGCACGCCTTTCGGCAGCCCCGCCTCCTCGAAGGCCCTCGCAAGCTCCAGCGCCGAGAGCGGGGCGAGCTCCGAGGGCTTGACCACCATCGTGCACCCGGCCGCGAAGGCCGCCCCGACCTTGAGGACCACAGAGGACGCCGGGAAGTTCCATGGGGTCACGGCGGCGGAGATCCCCACGGGGCGTTTGAGGAGGAAGATCCTCTTGTCCGGTGAGTCGGCGGGCATCGTCTCACCGCACACGCGCCGGGCCTCCTCCGCGAAACGGTCGAGGCAGGACGCGGCGTACATAACCTCGCCCTCAGACTGGGCGAGCGGCTTGCCCTGCTCCAGCGTCATGACCCGCGCCAGATGCCCTACCCGCCCGCGTATCAGGCGGGCCGCTTCGGAGAGGACGCCGGCCCGCTCCCCCGCGGTCGTCCTGCCCCATTCCCGCTGGACGCGCGCGGCGGCCTCGATGGCCCCCCGCATGTCGGCCCCACCTCCGTTGGGCAGGGTTGCCACCGTCTCGCCGGTGGCCGGGTTCGTCACCCCGAAGGTCCCGCCTGATACGGCATCCCGCCACTCCCCACCCACGAACAAACCGTAGTCCATCTCCGACACGTCGGCCTCCTGACGACACCGCGCAAGGCGGGATCGTCGGGGCTTACCCCGGTTCGTGACCCCACGCATACGCGCAATAAACAAATCAGACACCAGCGCGCGAAGCTCTCTACCGGCCTTCGTTCGGCCCCGGGAGTGGCGCGGGCCTGTTACGCCAGGAACCTTACGGACGTAGGTCCAACTCGCATGGCGCCGATCCCTCCCGGAGGTCGCGCGCAACGCCTCCTCGATCCTCTGTGGCATCTTGGCGAACGGACAGGCGGACGTCAACCCGCGTTGGTCCGGGGCCACCCGGCGAGAGGCGGGTCGTCACGGCGTGGTCGCAGCCTACGTGGCCCGGGAGCTTCGGGGGTGCTGGCGAGACGTCCGTCCGGTTTATGGGCCCACTGACCGTAGGGACACACCAGCAATCGGGAGCAATAACACGTCCGCGAGGCGTGTTGCCCTCCGTTCCCCGGCCGCTAGGTGGTCGCCCGCTGCTCTACAATGCTCCCGGTCACCCGAGATGGAAGGCGAAAAAGAGCGTGAAGAGGGATCGGACCGTCGGACTTGTCACGTAGGACGCTGCTGAAGACGGTCCTTTACCTTGCCTCGGCCGGGCTCGCGTTGTACCTGTTGCTGCCGCAGCTGCCCGGCATCCGGCGTTCGCTTGCCCTCGTCGCGGGCTCGTCAGGTCCGCTTCTCGTGGCGGCTTTCGGGGCGATCCTGGGTAGCTTTCTCTGCTACGGGGAGTTGCTCGGGCGTTCGGCGGGCGCGGCGGCGGGCTACGGGGCCTCGCTGAAGCGCCGGCGCCGCAGCGGCCTGGGGCGCTTCTTTACCCTGCGCCTGACGGTCGTCATCCACGGCGCCTACAGGGTGCTGCCCGGCGGCGGCGGGGCGTCGGCAGCCGTCACCTACGGGGTCCTGCGCAACCGCGGTCTTCAGCCCGCGAAAGTGGGCCTCGCGGTCGCCACGATGGGGGCCCTGATCTACGTCGCCCTGGGCGTCTGGCTCCTGCTCTCGCTCCTCTACCTCGTTCTCGACCGGGAGCTGAACCGTCTCGCCACCGCAGGCGCGCTGCTGCTGTTCGCGCTGACCCTGGCAGCCTTCGTTGCGGCCCTCGTCGCCCAGCACCGACCCAAAGCCGTCCGCAGGGTCCTGTCCGGCATCCTGTACGGGGTCGGGCGACCCTTCCTGCGCCGGCGCTGGTCCCGCCGGAAGACGGAGGCCTGGTCTCAGAGGGTAGTAACGTGGCTCAGGGACGAGGTGAAGGTGCTGCGGGATCAGCTCCTCGGCAACCCCAGGCGGGCGCTACAGCTCGGGGCTCTGGCGCTGGGCTACTGGGCTTTCGATGCCCTGTGTCTGCTCGTCGTCTTCCAGGCCCTCGGGGTGGGCTTCGGGGTCGTCGAG
>JACDFX010000513.1 GCA_013815575.1 Rubrobacter sp. | reverse complement strand
CCATCGGCCTGTACGTGCAGGCCGGCGACCCGACCGGAAGCCCGTGGCTGCTGCCTTTTGGGGTCGTTCCGGAGGGTTGGCTCATGCCGGACTACAGGCCCCTGTTGCCCTGGTTCGGGATAGTCCTGATCGGGCTGTTCCTCGGCAATGTGGTTTATGGCAGAGGACGGCCCGCAAGCTTCCTGGTTCGGTCTCCGGCCGTCGCGAGGCCGCTGCTTCCGCTCGGCAGGAACTCGCTGCCGATCTACCTCGTACACCAGCCCTTGCTCGTCGCCCTGCTCGCCGCGCTAGGCGTGGTGGACCTGAACCTTTTCTGACGGGTCCGGGTTTCTTTTTCGCCCCATGGCGGGTAGAGTTAATGTCGCTACGAGCCCGGAAGATAGGAGGCAAAGCAAAGAAATCAATAAGGTCTAGTAACGCCCGGTAGGCACGACGGAGTGGTCGGGGCTTGCGGGACGGAGAGAACAAAAACAAGCGCCAGGGCTCCCGGGACCTCAGGTCCACAAGACGGGAGTCGACGAGGGAGACGTTCATCGAGTTATTCGGCGGGTGCGTCTCGGCTTCGGGCGGTCGATAGGGCGGCGACAAACCCCGGCGGTGACGCCGGGCACAAAACGCCGTTCGGCCCGTGCA
Source organism: Rubrobacter sp. (assembly GCA_013815575.1). Classification (GTDB taxonomy): domain Bacteria; phylum Actinomycetota; class Rubrobacteria; order Rubrobacterales; family Rubrobacteraceae; genus Rubrobacter_D. Next base: position 1,657 of record JACDFX010000513.1, on the reverse strand, counting down.
GGACACTTTTCGTTCTGTGCCTTTCTCTTCGCCTCAAAGGGTTTCGTCCGTAGAGAATGGGAGGTGTATGCCCGTGTGCGGCATCGTTGGTTACGTTGGTAGGGAGCGGTGTGTAGAGGTGCTCATGCAAGGTCTCTCGCATCTGGAGTATCGCGGTTACGACTCGGCGGGGCTCGCGCTGCAGGGCGAGGGTGGGATCGAGCCGATCCGGGAGGTTGGCCGGCTGGAGAACCTGGGCAGGGCCGTAGCCGCCCGTAACGGACACCTCTCCAGAATGCGGGCCGGTATCGGGCACACCCGCTGGGCCACGCACGGCCGCCCGAGCGAGGCGAACGCCCACCCGCAGATGGGGGGGGACGGTGCCGTGGCCGTGGTCCACAACGGCATCATCGAGAACTTCGCGGAGATCAAGGCCGAGCTTCAGGGGCGCGGCGTCCGCTTCGAGTCCGAGACGGATACCGAGGTTATGGCCCACCTGCTCGCCGAGAGGGTCGGGGCGAACCCCGACGAGCCGCTGCGCGTGTCGCTCTCGGCGGTATTGGAGCTTCTGGAGGGCTCCTTCGCGGTCGCGGCGGTGGGGGCCAGGGAGCCCGGGGTCATCGTGGCCGCCCGCCACCAGAGTCCGCTCGTGGTCGGGCTCGGGGAGGGTGAGAACTTTCTCGCGAGCGCCGTGCAGGCGCTGCTCAAGGAGACGCGACGGTTCCTCGTCGTGGAGAACGGGGAGGTCGTGGAGATCACGGGCTCTTCGGTCGGGATCTTCACGCGGAGAGGCGAGCCGGTGGAGCGCGAGCCGTTCGAGGTCGACTGGGATGCGGAGGCAGTAGAGCTCGGCGTCTACGAGGACTTCATGATGAAGGAGATCCACGAGCAGCCCGAAGCCCTCCGCGCCACCCTCGCGGACCGCCTGGACGCCGACGGCCGCGTGGACCTCTCTGAAATGAACCTCGACTTCTCCGACATAGACCGTATCGTCATTGTCGCCTGCGGCACGGCCCTTCACGCGGGCCTGCTGGGCAAGGGCCTCATCGAGCGCCTCGCCCGCCTCCCCGTGGAGGTCGCCGTCGCCAGCGAGTACCGCTACGCGGATCCCATCGGGGACGAGAGGACCCTCGTCGTCGCCATAAGCCAGAGCGGGGAGACGACGGACACGCTCGCGGCGGTGCAGGCTGCCCGCGGGTTCGGCGGGAAAGTTCTCGCCGTGACCAACACGCGGGGCTCGCTCATCACGCGCGAGGCCGACGCCGTGCTGCTCACGGAGGCGGGGCCGGAGATCTGCGTCGCCTCGACCAAGGCCTTCGCCGCGCAGGTCGCCGTCCTGGACCTGCTCGCCCTGGAGCTCGCCCGCGTCAAAGGGACCCTGCCGCAAGAAGACCTCCACTCTCTGGGACGGGACCTGCGCCGGGCGCCGGAGAAGGTTGCGGCAGCCCTGGCCCTGCTGGAAGGGAAGATGGAGGCGGCGGTAGAGATCTTCGAGGACGCCAGATGCTCGCTCTTTCTGGGGCGCGGGCCCGCGTTCCCGGTGGCGCTCGAAGGCGCCTTGAAGCTCAAGGAGATCTCCTACATCCCCTCGGAGGGCTATGCCGCCGGCGAGATGAAGCACGGTCCCATAGCCCTCGTGGACGAGCAATGCCCCGTCGTGGCGATCCTCGGGGAAGGC
>JACDFX010000512.1 GCA_013815575.1 Rubrobacter sp. | reverse complement strand
CGTCCAGCCACCCGCGAAGACCGAGTGCCGCCTGAACAGCCTCTTCTCGTCTTCGGAGAGGAGCTCGTAGCTCCAGTCCAGCGCCCCCCTGAGCGTCCGATGTCTCGGGGGTCGCCGTTCGGTCGCCGCCGGTCAAGAGTTTGAGCGAATCCCCGAGCCTCTCAGAGATCTCCTGGACGGAGAGCCCCACCCTGGCCGCCGCGAGCTCTATGGCCAATGGGATGCCGTCGAGCCTCCGGCAGATCTCCGCAACAGGCCGTGCGTTCTGCCACTCTAGTACGAAGGCAGGGTTGCGCTGGTGCGCCCGTTCGACGAACAGGCGCACCGACTCGTAGCCCTCGAGCTTCACCACCGTCGACGCACGCCGCAGGTCGGGTACGGAGAGAGGCAGCACCGGCCAGACGGCCTCCCCAGCTACGCCCAGAGGCTCGCGGCTTGTGGCCATCACCCGCAAAGTCGGGCACGAATCGAGCAGCGCGTCAACCAGGCGGGCTGCAGCTCCCACCAGGTGCTCGCAGTTGTCCAGCACGAGCAGCATGTCCTTGCCAGGCAGGGTCTCGGCGAGCGTGTCGGTGACCGGCTGGCCGGGCCGTTCTCTTATCCTCAAGACCCCGGCCACTGCATGGGGAACAAGCTCACCCTCCGAGAGACCCGCCAGTTGCACAAGCCACACTCCGTCCGGGTACGCTCCAACGAGGTCGCGAGCCACCTCCAGGGCGAGCCGCGTCTTGCCGGAGCCCCCCGCGCCGGTAAGGGTCAGAAGCCGCGTCATCGCCAGGGCACGCTTGACCTCTACCATCTCTTTGTGTCGCCCCACGAAGCTGGTCCTCGGGGCGGGCAGGTTGTGTTTGCCGCCGCTCGCGGGGTCTTCGAGCGGGATCCCCCGGTTCCTCGCCCCCTCTGGAGGGAAGTTACCCGAGGAGATCTCCTCCCTCAAGGCGCGGCTCGAAGCGCTCGGCCCTATCCCGAACTCTCTGGAGAGAGCCTCTTCGAGGTGCTCGTACTGCCTGAGAGCCTCGGTCTGCCTTTCCGAGAGCGCGTAAAGGCGCATCAGGCCAGCGTGCGCTTCCTCGCTCGCGGGCTCCTCCGCCGTGACCCTCGACAACGTTTCGATGGCCGGCCCGTACGCGCCACGCTCCTCGTGGATGCCCGCGAGTTCCATCAGGAGCGTCAGGTTCAGCCGCCGGAGTTCCTGGCGGCGGCCCTCCGCCCACTCCTCGTAGCGGTCTCCGGGCAACAGCTCCCCGGTATACAGGTCGAGCGCCGCGCGGTAGGTTGCGGGCTCGCGTTCGCGGCGGGCCGTCGCCGCCGCCTCTTCGAAGGCCCCGACGTCCACCCACAACATCCCTTCGGGACACAGGATGAGCCATTCTTCCTCGGATGTCAGGTAGCCAGAGCTCGCGACCGGATCGAGGGTTTTGCGAGCGGCGTGGAGGGTCCGGCGCAGGTTGTTGGCGGCAGCACGTTTACCAAGACGCGGCCAGAGCTGGTCCATGATCTGCTCGCGGTGGAGGCGGTGGTCCGGCGCGAGCGCCAGCAGCTTGACCAGGGCCGCGGCCTTCCTGAGCCGCCACTCGCTCTGCTCGATGGTTCGGGATCCCACCCGAACCGTGAAGCCGCCGAGCAACTTCACCCGGAGGGGCTCCCCGCCGGGGCTCCCCGCCGGGGATACCCTTTGGACCCAACTCCGCCCTGGCTTTAGATTTCCAGTCTACCATCCCTTGATAGTAGCAATAATAGCAGTAGCGGCCCGGAAGGTCTGTAGGGTGTTCAGGCGTCCTTGCGTCGCCGAGAGATGTAGCGCATGAAGCCGTCTGTGAGCATCCAGTAGCTGCCGGCGAGGTCGTAGTGCTCGGAGTCCTCGGGTTCGGCGCCCTCGGCGAGCATCTCGGCGTCGCCTTTGGCCTTTAGCTGCTCGGAGATCTCCTCCTGATCCGCGCCCTCGTCCATGTGCCCCTCGACGAAGAGCAGCCAGTCCTGCAATCGTTGCTCCAGCTCGGAGAGGTGACGCTCCACATCGTCATAACAGCCGAAGTGAGTGGGCCATATGCTCTCGGGCCCCACCTGCCGGACGGCCTCGATGCTCCGCAGCCAGGCGTCCACGTCCACCTCCGGAGGCGGCGTCGGGGGACGGACGTAGGACTGGCCCGGAAGCCGGATGCCAGCCACGTCCCCGGCGAACATCGCGCCTGAGACAGGCTCCAGATACGCCAGATGATGGTAGGCGTGGCCCGGCGTGTCGTAGGCTCTGAGGACACCGCCCGCGGCCTCCGCCTCTTCGCCGTCTCGGAG